>NZ_JAMOKM010000024.1:0-63484 GCF_023656665.1 Parabacteroides sp. B2-S-102
GTGTCTATGTTATCAGTATGAAGTTAAAAGAAGTGACTACTATATCAGTATTACTTTATAACTACTGTCTACTGATTACGTTTATAAACAAAAAAAGTGTCTAGATAAATCAGGAAAAGACATATTGAATAATAGGTATTTATAGTTTTTTAGGCATAAAACAAAAGTTATCATAGCGGAAAACTTTTGTTTTGTGCTTACGAAACTTTTGTTTTCCCTAGAAGAAACTATTTGTTCCCCTAAGGGAAACTCTTATTAACCCTATCGCTTTGCTCATGTCTTTCAAAAATAACACGTATTCTCATCCAATGCAAAGAAAAAGTATCAATGTTAAGTATAAGTGGTAGATGTTGAATGATAATTGTAGATGTCAGGCTATCTACAACCTATAGGTAATGATTTGATTTATAAAGCATACATGGCGTAGTGGTAGATATTGTAGATGTTTTCATAAAATCAATATTGTAGAATTCCTTTTATCTTCATTATGTATAGTTGCAGTCTGATATTTGGTTAGTTATGCTATTCCACATGCTTTAAGAAGAGAATCTTATAGCTTGTGATGATATAAAGTTTTTATGGTAGAAAATTTTGTTTACGTAAAAATATTTGATCTATAAGTATTCTGTAATAGATAAAAACGCCTAGTCTAAACGATCGTTTATTCTAGGCGTTAAAGATAGGCTATATTTTTGAATAAAACAAAATCCAGAGAAACTTTTAAAAATTGATTATCAACGCATAAACGTAAATATGGACGCTTATGCGTTGAATTCAATAAAACGCCAGAATAAAATGATCGTTTAGACTAGTCGTTTTGTAACCGATGATTCTGCTTAACCACCTGTAAATGATGATTGTGAGAAAACTGAAGGGTCGATTACTACAGAATTTGTAATATAGGGTAAATGTTTTTAAATAATTGAATATTACTAACTTGAAAAATTAATCGTATGAAAAGAAGATTACTTTTCTTGTTCGCCTTGTTTATGGTGGCGACAAGTGTAGGGTGGGGGCAGACGGATTTGTATGTCAGCTCTAGTGGTTCTGATGATGCTGTAGGTGGTTCGGACACTCCTCTGGCTACAATTGCGAAAGCGATTGAAAAAGCCACGGATGGGGCTACCATTCATTTGGCAGAGGGAACTTTTCCAGTTTCATCAACAATCCCTAAAGCGTTAACTATTGTTGGAGAAGGAAAAGATAAATCAGTTCTCAAAGGGTATCTCGTTATTTCAGCGGGTACGCAAAAGAACGTTTCTTTCCAAAATGTTCAGTTGACGAATGAGGCAAAAGTTTATAGTAGCCCCACGAAACCTGTACCTCTGATTTTAATGAAGGATCAAAGTGCGGTTTTATCGTTAAGAGGATGTGCTTTGATTAATAACGCAAAAGGATGGTACGTTGGTTATGGTGAAGGTGTATATAAAAAGATGGGTATCTCTATCCAATCTGATTCCACGGCTCTGGGTGGAGAGATTCATTTGATTAATTCTTCGATTATGATGGCAGCGGATAATCAAAGTGGTATTTCCTGCAATGGTGCGGTAAGCCAATTGACGATTGATCATTCCTCGATTACAGTTAATGAATATCCACGATCAGGCATATTTGGTATTGATGTGCATTGTGACGGTATGAACGTAGATATAAGTAAATCGACGATAGAATTAGGTAAATTTTATTATCCAATATATATCTTAGGCCCGAATCAGACTATAAATATAAAAGATGAATCACTTATTAAAGGTTGGTGTGCTATTTATGCTAATGCGGTATGTGATAACTCTGTGGTTAATGTCTCTTCTTCGAAGTTAGTAGGTTATAGTGAGATGACAGGCCCTAGTAATGGTTTCTCTACATTGCCTATACAAGCGACGATGAATGTGCGATATGTGATTACGGATTCGGAAATACAGACTTCCGTTAAAGATCAAACTATATCTCCGATGACTCCCATAAGTTTTGCGGAGAATACATATATTGAAGATTCTCATGCAAATAATTGCTATGTAGAATTGAGAGGTAATACTATAGTTAGCTTGATGCGCCAAGATAATAATTCGGCTTTCATTTCTGATGATTCTAATTACTTAAATAGAGTATTGGCTGATCAATCAGTAAAGTTTAGGACGGTAGATGCATCGGGTAATGAAATCTGTGAAGCCATTGTAATTCGTTCGGCACAAGGTGATACGGTTCGTATGGCATTGGATACGACGGCATTTAAGAGTTGCTTGACCTCGGCTTTTGAGAATGATAATATTATTCTACCAATAGGTACTTATACTTTACCTCAGACATTGACATTGGATAGATCTCAAGGACTTATAGGTGCGGGTAAAGATAAAACAATTATAGAAGGTGCGATCTTGGTTAATGGCTCTGCCAATAATACTGCTACCGATGTTAAAATAAAAGGATTGAGTATCGATTATACGCCAACGAAAGTTACCTCTGGAAAATGTACTCCAATTATAGAGGTAACCGGTAATGCGGATTTGTTGATAGATAATTGTATTATGAATAATAATACACAAGGCTATGGTGATCGTAAGAACTCAAATCCAGCGGAAGCATTACAAAATGCGATTCTTCTGGGAGCAACGGCAAAGGGGACTGTACGTGTTGAAAATACTACAATAAATTTGGCGGCTAACGCACAATCTGGAGTTGTTATTGATGGAGAACTGACGGATGTCTCTCTTGTTAATACAAAGATTGAGGGACAGGTGAACGGTTCGAATCAATTTGGTGTATATATTCACCATAAAAAAACGCCAGTGACGGTAGATAGTACGACAATCTTGCTAAATAACCATTATTGTATTTATGCTAATAACGCCGGCGATCAAAAATTGACAATAAAGAATAAATCGAACATCGTAGGATATGGTGCTCTCTATTTGTATGAGACCTCAGATATGAACGTTCATGTTTCGGGAGGGAGTACCTTAACTGGTAAGACAAAAAATAAGGGTGTTTCCGATAGTTTTGCGGCTATAGCGATATCAACAAATAATTCTACAGTGGGAGCTTCCAATAACGAGATTGTGATTGAAGATTCTTATATCGGGAATAAGTTTGATGAACAAGAGACAATGGCAATGACTCCGATTAAAATAAATGGTAGTTTTACTCCTACTCCTTGTGATAATAAGATTATATTGAAAGGAAAAACAATTGTCTCAACTACTGATAACATAAAGAATCCAACTATAGTGGGTTATGGTATGAATCCTGATGAATATAATAATGTAATCATGGTGGAAGGCACTGATGTGCAATTTCAAGACCAAAACGGGAAGCCTTGTGTGATTATTAATAAACCTGATGGTTCATTTAGGAATGCAGCGGTCTCTGTCGTAACATCGATCGATTTTGGAGAATTGAGTGAGGATACATATTACCATGAAGGCATTGCCTATGCGGGAGATATAATAATGATTCCTGATACGACTATAGCAGAAACGCTTGATGCTTTAAATGCGGCGGAATATACCTTCTTTAAAGCCCCTACTGTTCCCTCTGATCAAGGTACAACGCCTGCCATTTGGGAACCTTATGTTATTCCGGATAGTGTGATTTTTGATTGTAAGGACGGTTGTTTGGTGGCAAAGGAAAGTGCGGCTAAAACGTATGCTATCGCCAATCCTTATAAAAGGGTTTATTGGCTAAACCAAGGTGAGGAGTCTTTTTCTATAAAAGATTATGCGGTAGCTATTGAAATAAAAAATGATACTACGTGGGCCACTCCTTATTCGGAAAGGAAGGTGAATGTATTGGATGGAGCGACTCTGACCCTCTCTACTCCAATGGTTTTAGATACCGTTACAATGGAAGAAGGTGCCCAATTGCGATCTGCGCTTACGGATGTCAACCAAAAGGTAACCGCTAAGGTACTTCGTTTCGCTCCAAAATTATCCGGTAATAACTGGAAAGCGCTAGGTGTACCGTTTACGTCTCTGGAAGTAAAAGACTCGAAAGGTGCATCCGTATCAGCACCAAGCGCTCAAGAAGCTGATAATGGTATTTGGTTTGCGGATCTGAAGAATAATAAGACTCCTATATTTGAGGTGAAGACCGACAACTTTGGCGCAGCCGGATTATGGGCGGCTAATGGCGATACCTATACGATCTCTTCTGAAGGAGCTTTTGAATTCAAGACTTTGGAAGAACCTGCCGCTCCAACTGAAACAGGTACTTTCTTGATGTGCTCGAATCCGAATACATTTACGATTACCTTGAAACAATCTGCTTATATATTGACAACGGATGGAACCTCTTTCGAGCAAGAGGCAAATCCGGAGATCAAGCCTTTCCAAAGCTTTGTCTTGACAGACGCCAAGACATTGAGTACGCTTCGCTCTTTACGTATCGGCGATGGCGTGGTTACGGGTAACCAGACGATCGAGCCGGTAGATGGTTATTACGTGACTACCGATCGTGGCGCTATCGTGATCCACACGCCGGAGCCTATGGACGTGGTGATCATCGGAATGAATGGCAAGGTCGCTTATCGTGGCGAGGTTACGGACGGACAGCGGATCATGGTTCCTTCGGGCATCTATGCCGTGAACGGTCAATTAGTAAGGGTTAAATAACGATTAAAACAAAGATAAACATGAAAAAGAGTATATTAGCGATATTCCTTGCTGTCATCGCGATGGCACAGGTACATGCGCAAGATTCAGATTTACGTTCCGCCCCGGATCTTCCGACGTTCAAGGTGACATTGAATTATAGCTCGGCGAATACGGATCAAGGAACCATAACCAGTACGGTAGCCACAGGTTCCAAGGTGGCATATAATAGTAAACCCGTTTTCACGATCACGGCGAAGCCCGGATATGTCCTGTCGGATATAACGATGAATACGGCTACTATTGGCACGTTGCCGAGCGGTACTTTTCAAAATGATAATACGACCACTTATTCCTATACTTCCACCGCTTTAACCGGTAGTACGGAAATCAAGGCGGTGTTCAAGGCGAAAGAGCAGGTGACGGTCACGATCTTTCCTGAGTATGCCACCTTGGATGAGATAAGAGCGAAGGTGAATTTGCCCAAGGTTACTTTTGACCCGGTTATTACGGGGTATAAAGTACAATACAGGGAGGATGGCTCTGCTGCTTTGACGGATGAGCTACCCGAAAAGGCTGGACTTTATTATGTTGTCGTAACCAAGTCGGAGACTGATACGCAAGCCGCCATAAACAAGGAGATTCTATTCAAGGTACAACTGCCCCATACGCTTTCCTACTCGTTTAAGGAGGCGCAAGGATCTGTAACCGCTTCTATGGATGGCTCCACTATCGCTAATGGTGGTGAGATCGCTTACAATAAGCCAGCCGTATTGAAGATTACCTCCAAGCCCGGTTATGTGTTGAGCGGACTTACCGTAGATAATAAGGAGGTGACTTTGCCGAAAGGAACTTTTAATTCATCTACGAATGAGACTTCCTACGCGGATTATACGACATCGGCGTTGACCGCTTCTACGGTTATTGACGTGCGATTTGCCGCGAAGAAAACCGTATCTGTAACAGCCAATCCATTATCTGCCACGAAGGATGAGGTTTTGGCTGGTAAGAATCTTCCGGTTATCACATTTACCCCCAATACGATAGCGGGGCAGAAGGTTCAATATAAGAACGCTTCCGGAGCTTTATCCGATAAACTTCCTGCGGCGGATGGTGTTTACACGATCGTCGCGACCAGTCCCGAGACTGCGGAATATGCCGCCTTGAAGGATGAGAACATGAAGTTCACGGTATCTAAAGCGAATGTATTAAATTATAACGTGGAAACGGCCGGACAAGGTACGGTTACCGCCAAGATGGGCTCTACGGACATGGCAAGCGGTAGCGAGATCATTAACGGGCAACCTGCCATATTTACAATTATCGCTAACCCCGGATTTCTATTGAATAAGATTGTTGTGAATGGAACCGCGGTATCAGCCTTGCCAAAAGGCGCGCTTAATAAGGATAACACCATCTCTTATACCTATACGACCGCCTCGTTAACCGCCTCTACGACCTTGTCAGTAGGTTTCGCCGCGAAGAAAACGATTTCCGTGAGTGTAACAGGTTCTTCGGCGACAAAAGACGAGATCGTGGCCGGGAAGAATTTGCCGGTTATTAAGTTTACGCCGGAAATAGCGGGACAAGCGGTTCGATATCGTACGGCCGATGGTTCGGAGACTTCCACGTTACCGCAGATAGTCGGAGCTTATAAGATCGTCTTATTTAGTCCGGAGACCATGGAGTATGCCGCGTTAGAGGATTCCTCTAAAACGTTTACGATCCGTAATGCCAATACCTTGGCTTACGCTGTCGATGGTGGACAGGGTACGGTTACTGCCAAGATGGACAACAAGGACATCATGAGCGGTGGTGAGATCGCTTACGGTAAGCCCGTCATTTTCTCGATCGTATCGAATGCCAACTATAGGCTAGGGGCTATTAAGCAAGGCTCTTCGGACGTGGATATCTCGAAGATCAAGGGAACGTATGCCAATGGAAATACCTCTTACACGTACACGACTCCTAGTCTGACGAGTGGCGATAGCTATACCTTTGCGTTCGTCTCCAAGGATACGGTGAGGTTCGTGGCTAACAACCTTGTCCAGACGGTCGGCTCCATCAAGCCAGTCACGGTAACAAGCGCTGTAGAGGATATCAAGATCGAATATCAATTGAGCGGTACGGCTTGGGTTACGACATTGCCTTCCACGCTGGCCGTGGGTTCTTATAAGGCCCGTTTGAGCCGTGCGGAGGACTTGACATACCGTAGCCTCTCTGATACGGTTACGTTAGTGGTGGAGAGTAAGAAAGAGGTGGAGAGTTTGGTGTTACCTACTCCGGGTCGTATTGAGGAAGGACAGGCTTTATCGGCGTGTACCTTGATCGATGGTACTTCTTCCGGATCATTTATCTGGAAAGCTCCGAACGAGATCGCTTCTCCGGATAAGAAAAAGTACGACTTGATATTCGAACCGAATGATCCTGTTCACTATGCGGCTAAAGATACGTTTATAACCTTGAACGTAATTCCTGTTTATTCTATGAATGTTACCGCCAGTAATTTCGGTACTGTCATCTTGGAGGGGCGTACCGCAAATGATAAATACGCGAGAGGCTCGGTTTTGAAAGCGACAGCCGTCGCGGATAAGAATTACCGGTTTGCCGGTTGGAGTGATGGGAATACTTCGGCTACACGGGAGTTGCAAGCGAATGCGAACTTGGATATCGTAGCCCGTTTCGATCCGGTTCTTTATGGCGTGACGTTTACGGATCCGATGAATGGTTCCTTGAAGGTCTTCGCGAATGGCGTGGAGGTAAAGAATGATGCTGAATTTTTACAGGGGACCTTATTGACTATCACGGCGACTCCGGATGCGGGCTATATGGTTCAGTCCGTGAAGGTGAACGGGGCTTTGGTGAATAACGGTTCTTATACTTTGACACAAGCCGCTGATATATCGGCCGATTTCCTGCAAAAAGAACCGGATAAACATTTGGTCAAGGTTGGGGAGTTGAAGAATGGTAGCGTTAATCTGATCGAGGTGGATACGAAGGCGCCTGTTACTCCCGGTGAGGCTATCTCTGAAGGTGTGAAAGTGAAGGTGATAGGAAATGCGGATTATGGCTATGAGCTGGCATCCGTGAAAGTGGAAGGCGCGAATTATAATGAGGCTGATGGCTCATTTATGGTTGGGACCGGAGATGTTACGGTGAGCGCAAGTTTCCAATTGGTGAAATATCAAATAACCTCGGCGTTGAATATCCCTAATGCGGGTAAAGTCGTATTGAAAGATAAGGCCGGTAAAGAGGTGGCTTCCGGTTCTAAGGTTCCTTATATGACTCAATTGACCGCTTCTGTTGAGACGGAAACGGGATATCGTTTTATGAATATGATGGTGAACTCTTCCGAGATCAAGGATGGAGATGTATTCACCGTTTCCGGCCCTATGGTTGTTACCGCTAATTATGTGGAGAAGAAAGATTTGGCCTCGCTGATTGATAAGACGACGCAAACGGTAGTCTATAATAAGCAATACCGGAATTTCGAGGTTAAGATTACGGGCTATTCCGGTTTGGACTTTAAGGTCGCATATTCCCGGAGTGGGGTAGAAATGACAGAGAATCCTAAATCGGCCGGAACTTATAAAGTTCGGATTACCCGTGGCGAGGATGATTTATTTAAAGCCGTGGATGTAACTGCTGAGCTGATTATCAAGAAGGCTGGTATGGCATTGCTGGAAGTACCGACTATAGGAGGGGATAATTATGAAAAGGTTGATGCTAAACTTACTCAAGACTTCGAGGATGTGGAATGGAATCCTTCTACACAAAAATCGGCGCTTCGTGCGAACGTGACCGGAATCCCGACAAAGGATCAGGTAAATATTCTGCGCTTTACCCCACTTGACAAGAGTAATTATGAATCGGTAGATTATTCAATGCCGGTTGGTGAAGTAAAAACGTTTTCTTTAAGTACCTCAAATACGGAGGTTACGAATGGAGGCTTGGTTATTAGCGATTATTCGGAAGTTCCGGAGAATACGGTTTTAAAGTTGCGAGCGGTAGCTCCTAGCGAGAATCAGCGTTTTGATTCTTGGAGTGATAATGTCTCAAGCGCCGATAGAAAGAACCCAGAGATAACGGTTACTTTGGCGGCTGATGCGACATACACCCCGAATTTTGTGGATAAACCTAAAATAACGGCGAATCCTTCAGATTTGGAGTTTGTTTATAATGGTTCCGTAAGGCTTGTGGAATTGAAAGACATTTTGAGCGGTAGTTATCCGACAGATGTAAATATTAAATATTCAAATACGGATGGATCGGTTGCTACTCCATTGAACGCAGGTACTTATCTTGTGACTGTAACACGTACCGGGGATGAGAACTGGCGATCTTTCGAGGCAACCAAGAAATTAGTGATAAAGAAAGCGAAGGTCGTAAAGGTAGTGGCTCCTACCGCATCTACGATCACGGAAGGTCAGTCCTTGTCGGAATCCCTATTATCCGGTGGTGTTGCGAAAGGTGCCGATGGGACTACCATATCCGGTAAATTTGAATGGGCTGACGCGTCAGCTATATTGAAACCCGGCAATAGCCAGAAAAAGGAAGTGATCTTCACGTCGTATGATCCGAATTATGAGGATGCGACTACGGAAGCGGAGGTTACGGTGAAAAGTTCGGATGCGTTAGTTGTCACGTTCGCTCAACCGGAAAATGGTTCTTTGAAAGTCTATATGTTGAAGGGTGAGGGTGAGAAGACCGAGATAACGAGTGGAACCGCTGTGGCGAAAGCGACTAAGCTAACCATTGAGGCGGAAGCCAATCCGGATTATGAATTGGCCGTTATTCAAATAGGCGAAGAGAAGTATACGACTTCGCCTGTAGAGATTGAAGTCGATAAGTCCTTGGCTATTATGGCAGAGTTCAAGCCGGTTTCTACACCTCCGGGAACAGATGTGGCTGTTACGGGAGTTTCCTTGAATATCACGTCCAAGGCATTGGCCGTAGGTGAATCTTTTGCCTTGCAAGCGAAAGTTACCCCTAATAACGCCACGATGAAAACCGTCTCTTGGAGCAGCAGCGACGAGACGGTGGCTACTGTTGACGCGGATGGTGTCGTTACCGCGCTGAAGATCGGTACCTGCAAGATTACTGTGGCTACCGATGATGGAAACAAGACGGCGTCTTGTGTGGTAACTGTCTCCGGCACGGTAGGTATCGAGCAAATCATCAACGATCATCAAATCTATTGCGAGCGAGGTGCGATAACCGTTCATCCGGCCCGTCCAATCTCGATCCGTATCATAGCGGTGACTGGAGTTAGCCTGTATGGCGACTCAATTATCGGAACTACCCGCATCCCGGTATCGACAGGAATCTATCTGATAGAGATCAACGAGAATGGTAAGCGTATAACAGTGAAAGTGAACGTTCGCTAACAACCTTATTTTAAGAAACTAACCCTTGAGTCTTTAATGTTGGGGAAGGCCGCTAGGAATACTCAGTTCCGGCGGTCTTCTTTTTTATCCTATAAGCTTTACTTTATCTGTTTTTGTTCTGATATAATTAAATAAAACGTTATCTTTGTATCATAGAAAATTAAAACAGAAAGCCTTATGGAAAAAAATGAAGAAAAGAAAAAGGAAGAAAATGCCAAAACTAAAACAACTGTGGCGAAGACTGGAAAAAGAAAGGTAAGTAAGACATGGGAAGCAGCAATGAGGCTTAAAGGATCTTTGATTGTAAATGATCCTCAATTCTTATTGTAAGGCATGAGATATCTTATAGATACCAATATTTTCGTTTATTTATCTACGGATGTGGAATGCTTAAGTAAAGATGTCGCAGCTATTATCCAAGAACCGGAAACATGTGAAAATATTGCCATTGAAAAAAGAACATATGCAAACGTATGCGCATATGGAGATCAATGAGGCGCAGGGACACAAAGATCCCTCAGACCACGTAATTATTGCGCATGCCATAACGGAACATCTACCGCTTATATCAAGTGATACCCGTTTCGGATTCTATAGAAGTCAAGGGCTGGACTTGGTATTCAATCAGAAATAATCTACATATTGTATATGTACGAATAGCCTTTGTTAGAGTTGTAGAGGTTAAATATTCTAAAACCCTTTCGGCTTACTTATTTTATTCGTTCTTTTGCAAGAAAATTGGGAGGTGTGTTCTCTGTACGCATCTCCTTAATTTATTTAACGTTAATAAGTGAGAGTCTGATGGCTGAAAATAAAAAAGTTAGTTCTGTTTCTTTCTTTAACTCCCGGCTTACGTCTGTTATTAGTATCTCCTTGGTACTATTCTTGCTAGGACTCATTCTATTGATAGGGATGTTGGGTAATAAACTCTCCGTTTATGTGAAAGAGAACTTATCTTTCTCCATCGTGCTGAAAGATAACCAAAAAGAAACTGAGATAAAGAAAATGCAGAAGAGCTTGGATGCTCTTCCTTTTATAAAATCAACCGAGTATATATCGAAAGAGCAAGCTGCGAAAGAGTTGGAAGAAGAACTGGGCGAGAATCCGGAAACCTTCTTAGGCTTTAACCCTTTACAGGCCTCGATTGAGGTGAAACTGCATTCGGAGTACGCCAACCCCGATAGCCTCCAAGTGATAGAGAAGAAGATTAGAAACTATACGTCGGTCTCGGAGCTGCTTTACCGAAAGGATATGATGGAGATAGTCCATAATAATATGAAGCGGTTGGGCTTGATCCTGCTTACCTTGGCGGCGGTACTGATGATTATCTCGTTCGTGTTGATCAGTAATACGATTCGCCTGTTGATTTATTCCAAACGATTCTTGATTCATACGATGAAGCTAGTGGGGGCTACTTCCGGCTTTATACGTAGGCCTTTTGTGAAATATAACATAGTAAGTGGCATTTTCGCCTCTATCTTGGCAATATTGATGCTAACCGGAGCGTTATATTATTTGCAAAATGAATTGAAAGGTTTTATCCAGATATTGGATATGCAAACATTATTATTGGTTTATGTGGCAGTGTTTGCTTTAGGTATTGTCTTGTCCGTGATCGCAACCATTTTTGCCGTGAATAAATATTTGCGGATGGGGGTCGATAAGTTGTATTATATTTAATGTACGAATAATAAAGAGTTGAGAAAGATGGCTAGAAGAGATTTTGCTTTCGGAAAAGAGAATTTTATACTGATTGCGGTAGCGGTTGCCTGCATCGTGCTTGGTTTCATATTGATGAGTGGTGGAGGTTCCGGGGATAATACGTTCAATCCCGATATATTCAGCGCCCGCCGTATCGTGGTAGCTCCGGTGGTTACGGTTATCGGTTTCGTGATGATGATTTTTGGAATCTTGAAGAATAGCAAAGATAAAGAAGTAACAGAATGAGTTGGTTTGAGGCCTTGATACTGGGTATCGTACAGGGATTGACCGAATATCTGCCGGTGAGCAGTAGCGGTCATTTAGCGATTGGCTCAGCTTTGTTTGGTATAGAGGGAGAGGAGAATCTTGCGTTTACGATCGTCGTGCATGTGGCGACCGTATTCAGTACGTTAGTGGTTTTATGGAAGGAAATCGATTGGATATTCCGTGGTTTATTTAAATTTCAGATGAACGCAGAGACGAAGTATGTGATCAATATCTTGATTTCCATGATTCCGATCGGGATCGTTGGGGTATTCTTTAAAGATACGGTAGAACAAATCTTTGGATCGGGTTTATTGGTCGTTGGTTGTATGCTGCTATTGACGGCGGCTTTGCTGGCATTTTCGTATTATGCCAAACCACGCCAGAAAGAGTCGATCTCGATGAAAGACGCTTTTATTATCGGTCTGGCTCAGGCTTGCGCCGTGATGCCGGGTTTGTCTCGTTCCGGATCAACGATCGCTACCGGTTTGTTATTGGGAAATAATAAGGCGAAACTGGCCCAGTTCTCTTTCTTGATGGTAATTCCTCCGATCTTAGGAGAGGCGTTGCTGGATGTGATGAAGATGGTGAAAGGTGAAGATGTGGCTGGGGACATTCCTGCGTTATCATTAGCGGTAGGTTTCATGGCCGCTTTTGTTTCCGGTTGCGTGGCCTGTAAATGGATGATCAACATCGTGAAAAAGGGGAAACTGATTTATTTCGCTATCTATTGTGCGATTGCGGGATTGGTGACAATTGCTTGTACATTACTTAAATAAAGAATGGATTTTATAGCTGGAGAGATTTTATATTTTAATAAACCGCTAACGTGGACTTCTTTTGACCTAGTTAACAAATTTCGCTATAAGCTAAGTCGGAAACTGAAGGTAAAGAAGATTAAAGTTGGACATGCGGGGACACTGGATCCCTTGGCTACAGGTGTGATGATCGTTTGTACCGGAAGGGCTACGAAGCGAATCGATGAGTTTCAATACCAGACGAAGGAGTATATCGCTACGTTGAAGTTGGGAGAGACTACCCCGTCTTTCGATTTGGAGAAAGAGATAGACGCCGTGTATCCCACGGAACATATAACCCGTGAGCTCGTGGAGGAGGTTTTAAAGACATTCGTGGGTACGATCCAACAGATTCCCCCGGTGTTCTCCGCTTGCAAGGTGGAAGGTAAGCGTGCTTATGAGCTAGCTCGGAAAGGAGAGGAGGTTGAACTAAAATCCAAGACATTGGTTATAGACGAACTGGAGTTGCTGGAGTGTGATTTGCCTGTTATAAAGATACGGGTGGTATGTAGCAAAGGTACCTATATTCGTGCGTTGGCTCGTGATATCGGGAAGGCCTTGGATTCCGGCGCTCATTTGATTGGCTTGGAACGGACTCGCATCGGAGAGGTAACCTTGGATATGTGTATGTCTCCGGAGGAGATCGATGATTTCTTAGAGCAGAATGTGGTAAAAATAGAAGAAGAAAAATAAATAGAGTGCATTATGAAGCTTTCGAAATTCAAATTTAACTTACCGTCGGAATTAATCGCTTTACATCCGGCGAAGAACAGAGATGAGTCGAGGTTGATGGTCGTTCATCGTGATACGGGTGAGATCGAGCACCGCGAATTCAAGGATATTCTAGACTATTATGGAAAAGGTGACGTGTTTATCTTTAATAACACGAAAGTTTTCCCCGCTCGCTTGTACGGTAACAAGGAGAAAACAGGGGCGCGTATCGAGGTGTTCTTGTTGCGCGAGCTGAACGAGGACTTACGTTTGTGGGACGTATTGGTGGATCCGGCTCGTAAGATCCGTATCGGTAATAAGTTATACTTTGGCGAGGATGATTCCATGGTCGCAGAGGTAATTGATAATACGACTTCGCGTGGTCGTACGCTCCGTTTCTTATATGACGGGAACCACGACGAGTTTAAGAAGGCTTTGTATGCCTTGGGCGAGACTCCGCTGCCTAAGTATATCGAACGTGAGGTGGAACCGGAAGACGAGGATCGTTATCAGAATATTTTCGCCGCGGAAGAAGGTGCGGTTGTGGCTCCTGCTGCGGGATTGCATTTTAGCCGTGAGTTGATGAAACGTTTGGAGATCAAGGATTGCCAGTTCGCTTTCTTGACATTGCATTCGGGCTTGGGTAATTTCCGTGAGATCGACGTGGAAGATTTGACAAAGCATAAAATGGATTCTGAGCAAATGGTCGTAAATGCCGATGTAGTGGATATCGTGAACAAGGGAAAGGATGAGGGGCACAAGGTTTGTGCGGTCGGAACTTCCGTGATGCGTGCGATCGAGACGGCCGTAAGTACGGATGGTCATCTGAAAGAGTTCGAGGGCTGGACGAATAAGTTTATCTTCCCTCCGTATGATTTCAGCGTGGCTACCAGCATGGTGACAAATTTCCACATGCCGTTGTCTACATTATTGATGATGACAGCTTCTTTCGGTGGTTATGAGTTGATCATGGACGCTTACGATATCGCTTTGAAAGAGAAATATCGTTTCGGTGCTTACGGCGACGCTATGCTAATCCTTTAATCCGGTTTCTATGGCGACAGCTTACCTTGGATTAGGTACGAACGTAGGTAATAAACGAGGAAATTTGGTGACAGCGGCGGCGCTGTTGGCTGAAAGGGTGGGAGATGTTCTTGCCCTTTCTGATATGTATGAGACGGAGCCTTGGGGATTTGAATCGGACAACACTTTCTTGAACGCCGTGATCGTTATGACGACGGAACTTTCCCCTATGGAATTATTAGACGCTACCCGTTTGATCGAGATCGAGATGGGACGTATCGAAAAAAGTGACGGTGCGTATCATGACCGTATCATCGATATCGATCTGTTAATGGTGGATGAGCAAATCCTGCATACGGAGCGGCTGACGCTACCGCACCCTCTGATGCACAAACGGTCGTTTGTTATGGAACCGTTGGCAGAAGTAGCTCCGTTGGTGAAACATCCTGTGTTTGGCAAGACGATGCGTGAACTTTTATCCGAATTATAAGTTTTAATTATGAACTACGAGATTTGAGTTATGAATAAAGAAATTAATAAAGCGATGACGCAAGGGATCGTCTTCAAGAAAGCGAAAGGCGAAGCGGAAGATTCGAATGGTAAGAAAATCAAGTTCTCTGATTTCTTGAAAGGGACACATGGCTCTGATTCAGCGAAATGGAAGGCCGGTTTTAAATATAAAAAAGCCTTACGTAATTCCAAAAAGAAGAAATAATTTTCAATTTTCAACTTTCAATTCTCAATTATTGCGTATCTTTGCGAATGAATTGACGTGGATAGATTTGTATTGCTTGCAACCACGGGAAAAAATGCTAAAAACATATCCTTTTCGTTGCCGTCCGGCAGAAAAATCCTTCCAAGTTCAATTCAGTCATAGATTAATAACTAACGAGCATTGTCAATTGCGACCTGTGGTTTATCCCCTAATTCTCAATTTTCAATTCTCAATTTTCAATTTAAAACGATGAGTTATTTATTCACCTCCGAATCGGTGTCTGAAGGGCACCCCGATAAAGTAGCCGATCAAATATCGGATGCTTTGCTGGATGAGTTCTTGGCGTATGACAAGAATTCGAAAGTTGCTTGCGAAACCCTTGTTACAACCGGACAGGTTGTCTTGGCTGGAGAAGTTAAATCAAGTGCGTATGTGGATGTGCAGGAAGTGGCACGTGGCGTGATCGAGAAGATTGGTTACACGAAAAGCGAGTACCAGTTTGAAGCGAAGTCATGTGGTGTGTTCTCTTCTATCCATGAGCAGAGTGGCGACATCAACCGTGGCGTAGAGCGTGCGGATCCCTATGAGCAGGGTGCCGGCGACCAAGGTATGATGTTCGGTTATGCTACTAATGAGACTGAGAATTATATGCCTTTGGCGTTGGACTTATCTCATAGTTTATTATGGGAATTGGCGAAGATCCGTAAGGAAGAACCGGATTTGATGCCTTATTTGCGTCCGGACGCTAAGAGTCAGGTTACGATTGAATACGATGATAACGGTAAGCCGTTGCGTATCGATACGATTGTGGTATCCACGCAGCATGATGAGTTTATCGGTCCGAAAGGTATTTCACAGAAGGAAGCGGATGAGGCTATGCAAAAGAGGATCGCCTTAGACGTGAAGAAGATATTGATACCTCGTGTGAAGGCTCAATATCCGGCTCATGTACAGGTTTTGTTTAATGATAATATCATTTATCACGTGAACCCGACCGGTAAGTTCGTGATCGGTGGTCCTCACGGTGATACCGGTTTGACCGGCCGTAAGATCATCGTGGATACATACGGTGGCAAAGGTGCTCATGGCGGTGGTGCTTTCTCTGGAAAGGACCCTTCTAAGGTAGACCGTTCGGCTGCTTATGCCGCTCGTCATATCGCTAAGAATATGGTTGCCGCCGGTGTGGCGGATGAGATGCTGGTACAGGTGTCTTATGCGATCGGTGTGGCTAAACCGATGAATATTTTCGTGAATACTTTTGGCCGTGCGAAGGTGAATATGACAGACGGAGAGATCGCCGCGAAGATCTGGGATATCTTCGATATGCGTCCGAAAGCGATCGAGGAGCGTTTGAAATTGCGTAACCCGATTTATTTCGAGACCGCTTCTTATGGCCATATGGGACGCAAACCCCAGACGGTGACGAAGACATTCTCTTCCCGTTATTTGCAGAAGCCGGTTACTTGTGATGTGGAGTTATTCACATGGGAGAAATTGGATTATGCAGATAAGATCAAGGGCGTGTTTGGTCTATAAAAAATAAGTGGAAAAAGTAAGCTGGCTTAAATGGCGAAGTATGTTAAGATACTTAGCCATTTAAGTTAAGATACTTAGCCGATGAAGTTAAGATACTTTGCCAAGTATGTTAACTTACCCTTCCTCTTGGAGCATTTCTACTTCTTTTACTTTCCTGAACAGGTCGGACGCAAAGATGAAATCGTTCAACGCTTGGTTATTAGAGGTGATTACCTGCTCTTTTGTTCCTTGCCATTCCTTCACGCCTTCCTTAATAAAGATGATATTATCACCAATATTCATCACGGAGTTCATGTCGTGGGTATTGATAACGGTCGTCATATTGTACTCCACCGTAATGTCGTGAATCAAATCATCGATCAATAGAGAAGTCTTGGGGTCTAGTCCGGAGTTCGGCTCATCGCAGAACAGGTATTTAGGATTTAGGGAGATCGCTCTTGCGATGGCGGCACGTTTCATCATACCTCCACTGATCTCGGAAGGATATAGATGTCCAGCCTCGGACAGGTTTACACGTTCCAAACAGAATTCCGCACGTTTCCTGCGCTCTTTCGTTGAGTCTTTAGAGAACATATCTAAAGGAAACATTACGTTTTCCATTACCGTCATGCTGTCGAATAAAGCGGAACCTTGGAACAACATACCCATTTCCCGACGCAGCATATTTAACTCATGCTTGTTCATCGTGATCAAGTCTCTGCCGTCGTATAATATCTGTCCGGTATCAGGTTTCATTAACCCGATGATATTCTTGATCATTACCGTTTTACCCGAACCGCTTCGTCCGATGATCAGATTCGTCTTACCATCCTCGAACGTCGTACTTATATCTTTCAAGACGACACGTCCATCGAAAGACTTCGTTATATTCTTAACTTCGATCATTTTTAAGTAAGCATTAAATGGGTTAATATTACGTCGGCAAGTAAAATCATGATACTGCTCATGACCACGGCATTCGTACTTGCCTTACCTACCTCTAGGGCGCCTCCCTTTACGTTATAGCCAAAATAGGCGGCGATGGATGAGATGATGAACGCATATACTACGGATTTGATAATAGAATACCAAATGTAAAACTCGTTGAAGTAGAATTGCAAACCGTACTCGAACGAGGAAGGAGTCATTCCCGTACTCGTTGAGTAACTGGCGAATATGCCGCCCATGATACCGGTGAACATACTGAAGATAACCAATACCGGAATAAAGATCATCAAACCGAGCATTTTCGGAAGGATCAGGAAGTTGGCTGAATTAACACCCATGATTTCCATGGCGTCTATCTGCTCGGTGACTCGCATGGTTCCGATCTCGGAGGCGATATTACTGCCTACTTTACCCGCTAGGATTAGTGCCATGATAGAGGAAGAGAATTCCAGCAAGATAATCTCACGGGTGGTATAGCCGATCGTAAACTTAGGAATCAAGGGGGAACTGATATTCAAGGAGATCTGGATGGCGATAACCGTACCGATAAAGACCGAGATGATTATGACAATCCAAAGAGAATCCACGCCTAGCTTGTATATCTCTTTGATCAATTGCTTAAAGAACATACTCCACCGGTCTGGAAGTGTTATACTCTTCATCATCAGTAGGGTATACTCACCCATTCTGTGTAATGCTTTATTCATTTTTATCTTGATAAATTTCTGATTTCAATTTGCAAAGATAGCGTAAAATCCACTAATAACCATATAACATCTTAGAAACAAGATTGGTTTTATTTGTAAATCCTATGGTATTAAAGTTTGCCACATCCCTCTTTTTTAACTATGTTTGCTTTCTTAAATACTAAAAAATACTTTTATGAAGCGAATTCTTTTAGGAGTGATCGGCTTGCTGTGTTTATGTGTGGCTTGCCAGCGGAAGGATCTTTCTTTTAAGCCGGGGGAAGTTTGGCCGGATGATAAAGGGGTACATATAAACGCTCATGGTGGCGGTATTCTACGGGTCGGGGATACTTATTATTGGTTTGGTGAGCATAAAACGGAGGGCTCGGCTGGAAATCTGGCTCAAGTAGGCGTTCATTGCTATTCGTCGAAAGATTTATATAATTGGAAAGACGAGGGAATCGCCTTATCGGTCGTGCCGGATGATACGACGAGCCATATTGCTAAGGGATGCGTGTTGGAGCGTCCGAAAGTGATTTATAATAAAAAGAATGATCAATATGTAATGTGGTTTCATTTAGAGCCGAGAGGTGCTGGCTATTCGGGAGCATTGAGTGGAGTGGCTGTCAGTAAAAACGTAGCGGGGCCTTACTCGTTCGTAAACGCTTTCCGTCCGAATGCCGGTTTTTGGCCGGTTAATGTACAGGAACTACATAAGCAACTTTGTACGCTTTCCGCAGATCTACGTTTTAGCGGTGGAGAGTTACCAGCCCATCCGGATAGCTTGAATTTATTGGGGCGTGACCAAATCTCCGGACAAATGGCTAGGGATATGAACCTTTTCGTGGATGACGATGGCATCGCTTATCATATTTATTCCTCGGAAGAGAATAGTACCTTGCATATATCGCAGCTGACCGATGATTATACGAGTTATTCCGGTAAGTACGCCCGTTTCTTCCCGGGGCGTTTCATGGAAGCTCCAGCCTTGTTCAAACAGAAGGGGAAATATTATTTGATTATGTCCGGCTGTACGGGCTGGGCTCCGAATGCGGGACGATCGGCGGTCGCTTCCTCGATTTGGGGACCTTGGAAGGAATTGGAAAATCCGTTTAGGGGAGAGAACTCGGAGGTGTCGTTTTATTCTCAGAGCACGTACGTATTGCCTGTACCCGGCCATGCGGATCGCTTTATTTATATGGGAGATCGTTGGACTCCGGAGAACGCTATAGACGGACGTTATATCTGGCTTCCTATCCGATTCGAGGGGGAGCAACCCGTGATCGAGTGGCAATCTGAGTGGAGTTATTAAATTCTCTTATCGCTTTTTTGCGAATGTATGTGATGTAGATCTGCGGATTATCACGTACATTCGCGTTAAATTTTTAAGTAGCTTATGTCAGACGAACAACGAATGGTGCTCCGTACGGAGGACTTGGTAAAGAAATATAGGACTCGTACGGTCGTGAATCATGTATCGATTAACGTGAAACAGGGGGAGATCGTTGGTTTGCTTGGTCCGAACGGAGCGGGAAAGACGACCACCTTTTATATGACAGTAGGTTTGGTCACTCCTAACGAGGGTAAGATCTTCTTGAATGACATGGAGATTACGAAATTCCCGGTCTATAAGCGGGCTCGCAACGGCATTGGCTATCTGGCGCAAGAGGCTTCGATTTTCCGGAAAATGACGGTGGAAGATAATATCCGCTCGGTCTTGGAGATGACGGGACGTAGCATTGAGTACCAAAAAGAGAAACTGGAAAGCTTGATTTCAGAGTTCGGTTTGAATAAGGTTCGTAAAAACTTGGGAGACCAGCTTTCGGGTGGAGAACGGCGTCGTGCGGAGATTGCCCGCTGTCTGGCGATCGATCCGAAGTTCATTATGTTGGATGAGCCTTTCGCCGGTGTAGACCCGATCGCCGTACAAGATATCCAGACAATCGTGGCTCGCTTGAAACATAAGAATATCGGAATCTTGATTACCGACCACAATGTGTACGAGACATTGAGTATTTGTGACCGGGCCTATCTTCTGTTCGAGGGAAAAGTCCTTTTCCAAGGAACCGCCGAACAACTAGCCGAGAACGAGATCGTGCGCGAGAAATATTTGGGAAAAGACTTCGTGCTGCGTAAGAAAGACTTATAGCAGCCGTTTCAATCGCCTGTTTACCAGTATGAACAGCAGGAAAGATAAGGCGGCGATAAGACAAAAGTCCAAAAGATGCTCGGCGGGAATATCGCCTGTGATAAACTCGTTATCTTTGAGACGACTGTCCGACATCCCTATTACGGCGAAAGCATTATTGACAAAGTGGGCGAACACCGGTATCCAGATGCTCTTGCTCCAATAGAGTAGATAGCCGAAATAGGCTCCGAGTATCATCCGGGGCAAGAATCCGTAAAATTGTAAATGGAAGGCGCTAAATAGTATGGCGGCGACCCATATGATCGTATGAGGGTTGGAGGTCCATTTCCCGATCACTCGTTGCAAGGCTCCTCTGAACAGGAACTCCTCGGTTATCCCGGCCGTAACGGCGATAACGATAAGGTTGGCTAGGATTACCCAAACGCTATCGCTGGATAACAGGATCGTCGTCAGTTGTTCGGCGAGGGTTTCTTGCGCCCGCATCCATTCCTCGATAGGAGCCATAAACGCGGGTAACTCCATCTGCTTGTTGAGCAATCCTAGCAAATTGATAACCGGAGAAAATAAGAACACGCAAACTAAGGTGAGAATCCAGATCCTGCCGTCTGTGATTTTCTTGACTGATAGATAATGGCGGGGATTGTCACTACATATCCAAGCCATGGCGATAGATGGTAGCAAAAAGGTACAGATCGCCGAGATGAACTGAATGAGCCTCATTAAATTAGCGTCTTGGGTTATATCAGCCTGTAAACCGTGGGTCGCAAGTAATAAGCCCGTGGATATAATAGATGATAAAACGGCTCCAGCCAATAAGAATAGCAAGAGGATCAAAAGTTGGATTATCGCCGGACGGGTAGCATATATTCCTTTTATTCTCATAATGATTCATTCAAAGGGTAAATAATTGCCGCCAAATATAAACAAAAGAATAAAAACAGATCAAAATTTGCACGATTAAAAGAATAAGTCTAATTTTGCGACCTAAAATTCGATACGACTATTAATTAAATAAATCATTCAGAATGAACGTTTCGCTTAAAAACAATGATGCCGTAAGCGGTATCGTGAAATTAGAAATAGTGAAAGCTGACTATGCTGATCAGGTAGACAAGAGCCTGCGTAGCCTTCGTCAGAAAGCCAATGTACCGGGTTTCCGTAAGGGCATGGTTCCTATGGGCATGGTTAAAAAAATGTACGGAAAGCACGTGCTGGTAGAGGAGATAAACAAATTAGTTTCTGAGAATCTGTTCAAGTATATCCGTGAGAACGATTTGCATATCTTAGGTGAGCCGATGCCTAACGAGACTGAGCAAAAGCCGTTGGATTTCGATAAGGAAGAGGATTTCGAATTCTGTTTTGACGTGGCTTTGGCTCCGGAGATCAATATCGAGTTGAGCAAGAACGATAAACTTCCGTTCTATCAAGTCGCTATCGATGAAGAAATGCTAAATAACCAAGTAAACGCTTATCGCTCAAACTTCGGTTCTTACGACAAGGTAGACGAGGTTGAGGAAAAAGATATGGTAAAAGGTACGGTAGCCGAGCTTGAGAATGGTGCCCCGAAAGAAGGTGGTATCGTTGTTGAGGATGCTGTCTTGATGCCTATGTATATCAAGGATGAGGAAGAAAAAGCTAAATTTATCGGTGCTAAAGTAAATGCCGTAGTGGTATTCAACCCGAATAAGGCTTACGAGGGTGCTGAGGCAGAGATCGCTTCTTTCTTGAAGATCGATAAAGAGAAAGTGGCTGAGACTACAGGCGACTTTAGCTTTGAGATCAAGGAGATCACCCGTCATAAAGACGCAGAGATGAACCAAGAGTTGTTCGACAAGGTATTTGGCGAGAACGTGGTTACCAGCGAGGAAGAATTCAAGAACAAGATCAAGGAAGCTTTGGCAGAGCAATTCGCTCCTCAGAGTGACTTCAAGTTCTTGACGGATACTCGTGATATGTTGGTTGAGAGAGCTGGCGAGTTGAATTTCGCTGACGATTTATTGAAACGTTGGTTGCTTGCCGCTAACGAGAAGAATACGAAAGAGAAGATCGACGAGGACTTCCCTCAGATCCTTCAGGATTTGAAATATCAGTTGATCAAGGAGAACTTGGTTAAGAAGAACGGCTTGAAGGTTGAGGACGCTGACATCGAGAACTTCGCTAAACGTGTGGCTAAGGCTCAGTTCGCTCAATACGGCATGTTGTCTGTACCTGAGGATGTACTTGACAACTACGCTAAAGACATGTTGAAAAATAAGCAAACACTTCAGAACATCATCGACCGTGCGGTTGAGGAGAAATTGGCTGCTTGGTTGAAAGAGCAAGTGGAACTTGATGTTAAGGAGGTAACCGCTGACGAGTTCAACAAACTTTTTGAATAAAAAGATCTTTACTCGGCCTCTTTGGAGGTTGTTTTATATCAAAAAAGGGATTTCTCTCTAAAAATATCTTAGCGGATAGCGAAATAAATTGTTTCTTTCAGAAATTTATTTATAACTTTGTTTTTCCGTTAAGTCACAGAGGGAAATCCCTTTTTACGTCTTCTCGGTAAATAAAAGATAGGAGAAAATATGGAAGATTTTAGAAAGTATGCTACAAAGCATTTAGGTATGAGTGGTACGGCTCTGGATAGTTATATGAACATCTCCAGTAGCTATATCTCCCCGACAATTATAGAGGAACGACAGCTGAATGTCGCTCAAATGGATGTCTTCTCTCGGTTGATGATGGACCGTATTATTTTCTTGGGCACGCAAGTGGATGATTATACCGCTAACGTGATTCAAGCGCAGTTGTTGTATCTGGATTCCAGTGATCCCGGAAAGGATATCTCTATTTATATCAATTCGCCGGGTGGCTCTGTATATGCGGGCTACGGCATTTACGACACGATGCAGTTTATCTCCAGCGACGTATCTACGATTTGTACGGGTATGGCCGCCTCTATGGCGTCTGTCTTATTGGTGGCGGGAACCAAGGGAAAACGTTTCGGCTTGAAGCACTCCCGTGTAATGATCCATCAACCGCTTGGCGGCGTACAAGGACAGGCTTCAGACATCGAGATTACCGCTCGCGAGATATTGAAGGTTAAGAAAGAACTGTACACCATAATCTCGGATCATTCAGGTAGACCCTATGAGGAGATCGAGCGCGATGGCGACCGTGATTTCTGGATGACCGCGGAGGAAGCGAAAAAGTATGGCATGATCGACGATGTTTTAACACGTAAATAACAAAAACAACAATAAGAAACTATGGCCAAAACAACAGGCGATACATGTACGTTTTGCGGCAGGAGTAGCCGTGATGTTAATTTGCTTATCAATGGGATCTCTGGTTGTATTTGCGATGATTGTGCCCGGCAGGCGTATGAGATCGTAAAGGAGCAGACAGGAGGTAAGAAAACTTCTTTTGGTTTGAAGCAGAAAGATCTGCCTAAACCGGAAGATATCAAGACTTTCTTGGATCAGTACGTGATCGGGCAGAATGACGCGAAGCGTTATCTGTCGGTATCGGTGTACAACCATTACAAGCGTTTACTTCAAAAGGTTACCGCCGATGATGTAGAGATTGAGAAATCTAATATTATCATGGTGGGCGCTACCGGTACGGGCAAGACTTTGTTAGCCCGTACGATCGCTAAGTTATTGCATGTCCCGTTCGCTATCGTGGACGCTACGGTACTTACCGAGGCAGGTTACGTGGGAGAGGATATCGAGAGTATCTTGACCCGGCTATTGCAAGCGGCGGATTATGATGTGGAGGCGGCCCAACGGGGTATCGTCTTCATCGATGAGATCGATAAGATCGCACGTAAGAGCGATAATCCGTCTATCACTCGGGATGTCAGCGGTGAGGGTGTACAGCAAGGTTTGCTGAAACTTCTAGAAGGATCGATCGTGAATGTGCCTCCTCAGGGGGGACGTAAGCATCCGGAGCAAAAGATGATTGCGGTGGATACGAAGAATATCCTGTTCGTTTGCGGTGGTGCTTTCGATGGAATCGAAAAGAAGATCGCTCAACGCTTAAATACCCGTGTGGTCGGTTATTCGGCTAGTTTGGATACGGCTACCGTAGACCGGAATAATTTACTGAAATACATCACCCCGACTGATTTGAAGTCGTTTGGCTTGATCCCGGAGATTATCGGTCGTTTACCTATCCTCACGTATCTGAATCCGCTGGATCGTGATACGCTTCGTAACATCTTGACCGAGCCGAAGAACTCCATTATCAAGCAATACGTCAAATTGTTCGAGATGGATGGTATTAAGCTGACGTTCGATGAGAAAGTCTATGAGTTTATCGTGGATAAGGCGCTTGAGTTTAAGCTGGGTGCCCGTGGGTTACGTTCAATCGTAGAAGCCGTGATGATGGACGCTATGTACAGTATGCCATCTCAAAAAGTAAAGGAACTCCATGTAACGTTGGAGTATGCGAAAGAGAAATTTGAAAAATCGGACGTGAACCGTTTACAGGTCGCGTAAACGTAGGCGGTTTACTATAAATAATACGAAGTATGGCAAAGAAGGATCATTTAACAGAAGAGCTAAATCGGCACTTTGGCTTCGGTACCTTTAAGGGGAACCAGAAGGCTATTATTGAGAACGTGCTGGCCGGGAAGGATACTTTTGTATTAATGCCGACGGGGGGAGGTAAATCTCTTTGTTATCAATTACCATCCATACTAATGGAAGGAACCGCGATCGTGATATCTCCGTTGATCGCTTTGATGAAGAATCAGGTGGACGCGATGCGGAATTTCAGTGAGGAAGATGGGGTCGCCCATTTTATCAATTCCTCTTTGAATAAGTCGGCTATCGACCAGGTGAAATCGGATATATTATCAGGACGTACCAAGTTGCTGTATGTAGCACCGGAGTCCTTGACCAAGGAAGAGAACGTGGATTTTCTGCGTCAGGTAAAGATCTCTTTCTATGCGGTGGACGAGGCGCATTGTATCTCGGAATGGGGACATGATTTCCGTCCGGAATATCGAAGAATCCGTCCGATTATCAATGAGATCGGTAAACGTCCGTTAATCGCTCTGACCGCTACCGCTACACCTAAGGTGCAGCACGATATCCAGAAGAATCTGGGTATGATAGACGCTACAGTCTTTAAATCATCCTTCAACCGCTCTAATTTGTATTATGAGGTTCGTCCGAAAGGAACGAATATAGACCGCGAGATCATTAAGTATATTAAAGCCAACGAGGGTAAATCGGGTATCGTATATTGTTTGAGCCGTAAAAAGGTGGAGGAATTTGCCGACATCTTGAAAGCCAACGGGATAAAGGCGTTGCCTTACCATGCGGGAATGGATTCGCAAGTACGTTCCGCCAATCAGGATGCCTTCCTGATGGAACAGGCGGATGTGATCGTGGCTACGATCGCTTTCGGTATGGGTATCGACAAGCCGGATGTCCGTTATGTGATTCATTACGATATCCCGAAGAGCCTAGAAGGTTATTACCAGGAAACCGGTCGTGCCGGTAGGGATGGCGGAGAAGGCCAATGTATCGCTTTCTATGCTTATAAGGACTTGCAAAAATTGGAGAAATTCATGCAAGGAAAGCCCGTGGCCGAACAGGAAATCGGCAAACAGTTGCTTTTAGAGATTGCAGCCTATGCCGAGACTTCCGTCTGCCGGAGAAAAGTGCTATTGCATTATTTCGGTGAGGAATACCTGGAAGATAATTGTGGTAATTGTGATAATTGTTTGAACCCAAAGAAGCAGGTGGAAGCGAAGGAATTGTTAAGTGCGGTACTGGAGGTTATCAGTACGTTGAAAGAAAAGTTTAAGGCAGATTATATCGTAAATATTTTGGTAGGTAACGAAACCTCCGAAATCCAAAATTACAAGCACAATGAATTAGAGGTCTTCGGTTCCGGACAGGACGAGGATGATAAAACTTGGAACGCCGTTATTCGTCAGGCTTTAATCGCTGGCTATTTAGCGAAGGATATTGAGAATTATGGTTTGCTGAAAATCACGGAAAAAGGTAAGGAGTTCATGAAGAAGCCGGTATCGTTCAAGATTACCGAGGACAATGAATTCGAGGAAGAGGAAGAGGAAGTTCCGGTTCGTGGGGGCGCCTCTTGTGCGGTAGACCCGGTTCTTTATTCCATGATGAAGGATTTGCGTAAGAAATTATCCAAGCGGTTGGAAGTTCCGCCTTTCGTGATTTTCCAAGATCCCTCTTTGGAGGCTATGGCTACTACTTATCCGATCACGTTGGACGAGTTGCAGAATATCCCGGGAGTGGGCGCTGGTAAGGCGAAACGTTATGGCAAGGAGTTCATTGAGTTGATCAAGAAACATGTAGAGGAGAACGAGATTGAGCGTCCGGAGGATTTGCGCGTACGTACGGTCGCTAATAAGTCCAAGTTGAAGGTCTCAATCATTCAGCGGATCGACCGTAAGGTGGCGCTGGACGAGATCGCGTTGACTAACGGACTTGAGTTCACCGAGCTTTTGGATGAGATCGAGGCGATCGTATATTCCGGTACACGTATCAATATCGATTATTTCTTGAATGATGTGATGGATGAGGATCATATCGAGGATATTTACGAGTATTTCAAGGATTCGGAGACCGACGGTCTGGAAGACGCCATTGAGGAATTAGGCGGTGACTATACGGAAGAGGAGATTCGCTTGGTCCGTATCAAGTTCTTGTCTGAAATGGCAAACTAATGGGAGGGTGGCCCGGTTCCACTCTAAAGAAAAAACAAATAAAGAAGCTTATTGTTCCTTCCGAAAGAGATTTATTTTTCCTTCGGAAGGAATTTTGTTTTCGTTCGGATGAAAGTTTATTTTCTTCCGAATCGAATTTTTAATTTCTCCCGTATCGATTTATTGCGTGAAAAGTCGTATATTTGCGCGCAATAATTTTTAAAGCATAAGTTCTATGTCATTTATTGCAGACAGGGTAGTTATGGATGGGTTAACGTTTGACGATGTATTGTTAATCCCAGCTTATTCGGAAGTTCTTCCTCGTAATGTCGATCTCACGACAAAGTTTTCACGTAATATCACATTGAATATACCGATGGTGTCGGCCGCTATGGATACGGTTACCGAGGCCAAGTTGGCTATCGCTATCGCCCGTGAGGGAGGTATTGGTGTGATTCATAAAAACATGACGATCGCCGAGCAGGCAAAGCAGGTCCAGACCGTTAAACGTGCGGAGAATGGAATGATCTATGATCCGGTGACTATCACGAAGGGCAAGCGTGTGGCGGATGCCTTGGCAATGATGGCTGAATATAAGATTGGCGGTATTCCCGTGGTGGATGAAGGCGGGTATTTGGTAGGTATCGTGACAAACCGTGACTTGCGTTTCGAGAAGGACATGAACCGTTCTATCGACGAGGTGATGACGAAAGAGAATTTGGTCGTAACCGGACAATCTACGGATATGGAGGCCGCCGCTCAGATCCTTCAGGAACATAAGATCGAGAAGTTACCGGTGGTCGATAGCCATAATAAGTTGATCGGCTTGATTACCTATAAAGATATAACGAAAGCGAAAGATAAACCGAAGGCTTGCAAGGATTCGAAAGGTCGTTTGCGTGTAGCTGCCGGTGTAGGCGTTACGTTCAATACCTTCGAGCGTGTAGCCGCTTTGGTGGATGCCGGGGTGGATGCTTTGGTGATCGACACGGCACATGGTCACTCAAAAGGTGTGGTGGATGTCTTGAAACAGATTAAGGCGCAATATCCGCATATTGATTGTGTGGTCGGTAATATCGCTACGGGCGAGGCTGCTAAATATTTAGTGGAAGCCGGGGCGGACGCCGTGAAGGTAGGTATCGGTCCGGGTTCGATTTGTACAACTCGTGTGATCGCTGGTGTGGGTGTTCCCCAGTTGTCGGCTATTTACGATGTGGCGAAGGCGTTGGAAGGAACTGGTGTGCCTTTGATCGCCGACGGTGGCTTGCGTTACTCCGGTGATATCGTGAAGGCGATCGCCGCTGGTGGATCTTCCGTGATGATGGGATCTCTGTTGGCGGGTGTAGAGGAGTCGCCGGGCGATACGATTATCTTCAATGGCCGAAAGTTTAAGTCTTACCGTGGAATGGGGTCGTTGGAAGCTATGCAAAAGGGGTCCAAGGATCGGTATTTCCAAGATGTGGAGGACGACGTGAAGAAGCTGGTTCCGGAGGGAATCGCTGCCCGTGTTCCGTTTAAGGGTTCTTTGTATGAGGTCATTTACCAAATGGTAGGTGGTTTACGTGCGGGAATGGGTTATTGCGGGGCTCATAATATCGAGGAGTTGCATAAAGCTCGTTTTACTCGAATCACCAACGCAGGTGTGCAAGAGAGCCATCCGCATGACGTAGCGATCACGCAAGAGGCTCCGAATTATAGCCGCGGTGAATAGTAATACAAGTTTTACGTTTTATAAAAAACACTAATTTAATGGGATAGCATACTTTTCTTGTCGGCTCTCCGTTAGATTAGTGTTATTTTTGTAATGTATATTCGTGCTATGGTAAAAGAATTTTTGATGAAAAAGTTACTTATTTCATTAGGGGTATTCGCTTGTGTGACAGTTAACGCTCAAACCGCATCCGATTCGGTCGTTATGACGGTCGCTGGAAAACAAGTGCCTTTATCTGAATTTATTTTTATCGCGGAGAAGAATGGAGAGGTGGATTTATCGAATACAAAGTCCGTCAAAAACTATGTCGAGCTATTTAAAAATTTTAAGCTAAAAGTAGCGGAGGCGGAATCTTTAGGGATCGACCAGACATCCTCATTCAAAAGTGAGCTGGATGGATACCGGGCTCAGTTGATCGATAGCTATATGTCGGATAAGGAGGGTGAGAAAGCGGCTGCCCGTGCGGTATATGACCGTGGGGATCACTCGGTAGAGTTGACCCACATCTTATTCCGTTTGCCGGAGAAGACGGTCTCCAAAGATACGGTAGCTGTATATCAAGAAGCCATGCGAGTATACGAACGTCTCCAGAAAGGAGAGGATATGGAAACAGTCGGAAAAGCTTTGGCCGAGAAGGATAAGGAGCATGTCGCTTGCGAATATGTACGTTGCTTGCTCCCGATGCAATCCCTAAAAGTGTTTGAGGATGCCGCCTATTCCTTGCCGATTGGCGTGGTGTCTGAACCGGTTCGCACGAAATTAGGATTTCATTTGATAAAAGTCCATAGTCGTAAACCCAATCCGGGGCGGATACATGTCGCTCATATCTTGATCGCCTTCCCGAAAGATTCCGCTATTCAGGACTCATCGGCTTTTCTGGCAAAAGCGCAAGCTATCTATAAGCAAGTACAAGAGGGAGCTGATTTTGGCGAGTTAGCGAAAGAATATTCTGGGGATGCTGCTTCCGCTAAGAAAGAGGGAGTATTACCTTGGTTTGGGGTAGGCGAGATGGTCCAGCCTTTTGAGCAAGCCGCTTTTGCGTTGAGCAAGCCGGGTGATTTATCCGAGGTGGTGGAAACTCGTTTTGGTTACCATATCATTAAGTTGATCGATAAGAAGGGACGCCCTTCGTTTGAGGAAGAGGAAAAAGCTTTGTCGAGACGTATGGGGCAGGGTGAACGTAACTTCGAGTTATATAAAGCTTTCGACGATCGTATGAAAAAAGAATACGGATACGTTTTCTATCCGGAAGCCTATGCGGAGCTGCAAGCGTTATGTAATGATTGTTTCCCCACGGACGAGGCGTTTTATGAGAAAGCGAAGGATATGAACAAGACGCTTATGCAATTGGATGGAAAGGATTTCCCGCAAGCGGAGTTCGCTTATTATATCCAACGTTGTCCGTTCTCGACAAAAACGTATGCGGGTGATTTTATGCAAGAGATCTATGATTTGTTTATCCGCGATATCGTAACGACCGCCGAGCGTAAGAATCTGGAGACAAAACATCCGGAGATCCCTCATTTGATGCAGGAGTACCGGGATGGGATTCTGTTGTTTGAGGTCAGCAACCGGGAGATCTGGAGCAAACCCTCCGCCCAGCAGAAGGTGTTGGAAGCGAAGTGGATTGCGGATTTGAATAAAAAATATCCGGTGACTGTCAACTGGAAATTATTGAAGAAACTAAAGAAATAAAATAAAGATAGATATGAGGATAGTCTTCATGTTCCTAACGTTCGTTGTGTTGTTGGGTGCCTGTAAAGGTTCTCAGCCAGCTGATACTACGGATGTCTTGGTTAGCGTGAAAGGACGTACCCTAAATCGTTCGGAGGTGAATAAGCTAATACCCCGGGGGATTTCCTCCGCAGATAGTCTGTTGCTGGCCGAGGGCTTTACCAAGAAATGGGTAAAGGATGTATTGGTGTACGATGTGGCTTTGCGTAACTTAGGGGATGAGAAAGAGGAGGTCGATAAATTGGTAGAGGAGTACAGGCGTTCCTTGGTTCGTTACCGTTATCAGGAACGATTGGTGGAGGAGAAGCTGAAAACTGATATCCGGGAAAGTGATAAATTAAACTATTACGAGGAAAACCAGAAAAAGTTTATCTTGGATAAAGGCTTGATCAAGGGATTATTCTTGAAAATCCCGGTTGATGCCCCGGGACTTACCGACGTCAAAAAGTGGTACAAATCCACAGATGTGGCCTCTTTAGAAAAAATTGAGAAGTATAGTGTGCAAAATGCCACGATTTATGAGTACTTTTACGACAAATGGGTTGATTTCGATGAGGTAATGGATAATATACCGATCCATGTGTCGAATCCGAATGCGTTTCTGAAGGCGAATAAGTATGTTGAGGTGGCGGATAGCAGTTATTGTTATCTGTTGAATATCAAGGAATATTTACCTTTCGGCAGTGTGGAGCCATATGATTATGCCAGTTCGCACGTCACGGAAATGCTGGTCAACCAACGAAAAGTTGAATTCTTGAAAAAATTTGAAGACGAGTTATATAACGATGCGATCCGGAGCGGTGACGTGGAATTCCATTCCGAGCCGTGATCTCTAATTTTATAAATGGGTAGACATGATGAAAAAGATTTTAAGTGTATTCTTTCTTGCCTGTTGTTCTTGCATTGTAATGGCGCAAGACAATGTGATCGATGAAATTGTGTGGGTGGTAGGAGATGACGCTATTTTACGTTCGGATATTGAGACGCAGCGTTTGTATAATCAAAACGAGGGGGTCCGTTTGGATGGCGACCCGTATTGCGTGATCCCGGAGCAGATGGCGATACAGAAACTATATCTGAATCAAGCTAAGATCGATAGTATTACCGTGAACGAGAACCAAGTGATCCAGAGCGTGGATCAATGGATGAACATGGCTGTGAACCAAATCGGGTCTCGCGAGAAATTGGAGGAATATTTCGGTAAGAAATTTTCCCAGATCAAGGATGAGCGTAAGGAGATGGTGCGGGAGCAGCAGGTAGTGCAACAGATGCAGCATCAATTGATCGGCGAGATCAAGCTGACACCTTCCGAGGTGCGTAAATATTTCAGCCAGTTGTCTCAGGATAGCCTGCCGAACATCCCTACGACTGTAGAGGTGCAAATCGTTACCTTGGAACCGAAGATTCCGTTTGAGGAAACAGACGCCATCAAGGCCCGCTTACGTGATTTCACGGAGCAAGTTAATTCCGGTAAGATGGAATTCTCTACGTTGGCTCGTTTGTACTCGGAAGATCCGGGTTCGGCGTCTCGAGGAGGGGAGTTAGGTTTCATGAGCAAGACACAGCTGTTGCCGGAGTTCGCGAACGTTGCGTTCAACTTGAAAGACCCGAAACGTGTCTCCCAGATCGTACAGACGGAGTATGGTTACCATATCATCCAATTGATCGAGAAGCGTGGAGACCGTATCAACTGCCGCCATATCTTATTGAAACCGAAGGTTTCCGATAAGGAGTTGGCGGATGCTACCACTCGTCTGGATTCATTGTACAATGATTTGCAGGCGAATAAGTTCACGTTTGAGGAAGCCGCTACATTCGTCTCTTATGACAAGGATACACGTAATAATAAGGGTTTGATGGTAAACCAAGATTACGAGAGCAGCAATATGGGAACCCCTAAGTTCGAGATGCAAGAACTTCCGCAGGAAATCGGTAAGGTGGTATATGACATGAAAGTCGGAGAGATCTCCAAGCCTTTTACCATGTTGACGAACAAGCAGAAAGAGGTAGTAGCTATTGTTAAGCTGAAAGCTCGGACGGAAGGACATAAGGCGAATTTGGCCGATGACTTCCAAGCTTTGAAAGCGATCGTAGAGGCTAAGAAACGTGAGGAATTATTGAACGACTGGATCACGAAGAAACAAAAATCAACCTATGTGCGTATTAGTGACGGTTGGAGGAATTGTGATTTCAAATATCCGGGTTGGATTAAGGAATGAGACTAATTAACAGGTTATTTCTAGCGCTCTTATCGTGTGCTTTATCGGTTGGCGTATTTGCGCAAACGCAAGATAGCACGGTGGTAGCCGCCAAAGATAGTGTCGCTCCCAAGAAGACGAAGGTCTTTTTGGAGCATGCGAATACGCTTTCGTTCGATAAGGAGAGGAACGCCGAGGCTCAAGTACTGAATGGTGATGTTTGTTTTCGCCATGATAGTTCGTATATGTATTGCGATAGCGCATATTTCTTTGAGCAGACCAATTCCTTGGAAGCGTTTAGTAATGTTCGGATGGAACAAGGGGATACCTTGTTCGTGTATGGAAATTACCTGTTTTACGATGGAAATACCCAGATCGCTTATTTGCGGGAGAATGTCCGCATGGAGAATGGGCAGGTTACCTTGTTTACGGATAGCTTGAACTATGAGCGAATCCCGGATATCGGATATTATTTCGACGGAGGTCTGATTGTCGATTCCTTGAATCAGCTCTCTTCTTTTTACGGGCAATATTCGCCTAGTACGAAATTGGCTATCTTCAATGATAGCGTCCGTCTGGAGAATGAGCAATTCACGTTGTATTCCGATACCTTGCATTATAATACGGACTCGAAGATCGCCACGATACTCGGACCATCCATTATCGTGTCGGATAGCGGCACGATCTATTCTTCCAGGGGTTGGTACGATACCGTGAATAATACCTCTTTGCTATTGGATCGTTCTCAGGTGGTTTCCGGCGACCGTATCTTGACGGGCGACTCTATCGCCTACAACCGGGAACTGGGTTTTGGGGAAGCGTTCGGTAATATGAGTCTGCAAGACACGGCGCAGCATGTCATGCTGGAAGGCCAATATGGCTTTTACAATGAGAAGACCGAGTATGCTTTCGCTACGGATAGCGCCCGTTTCTTGGAATTCAGCCAAGGGGATACCTTGTTTCTGCATGGTGATACCTTGAAGATGACTACGGTGGACTCCCTTTACCGGGAAGTAAAAGCTTATTACGGCGTCCGTTTCTATCGGACGGATATGCAAGGTGTTTGCGATTCGATGCAGTTTAATACAAGAGACTCTATATTATATATGTATACGGACCCTATCGTTTGGAATGAACAGTATCAGATCTATGGGGATACGATCTTGATATTTATGAATGATAGCTCGATCGATTTCGCTCACGTGAAGCAATTCGCTTTCGCGATACAGCAAATCGATTCTACTGCGTTCAATCAATTAAAGGGAAATGACTTGAAGGCTTATTTCGAGGGACAGGTCGTGAATCAGATCGATGTGTCGGGCAACGCCGAATCGATTTTCTTCCCATTGGAGAAGGACGGTTCGATGGTCGGCATGAACGAGACCAAGAGCGGTTTCCTTACGATCTGGCTAAAAGACAATAAGTTGGATAAACTGAAGATCTGGCCGACTCCAACAGGTACGATGACCCCTATTCCTGATTTGAAGCCCGACCAGAAATACTTGAAAGACTTTTATTGGTTTGATTATATCCGTCCGAAAGATAAGGATGATATTTATCAGGTCGTGAAAAGAAAAGCTCAAGATGCTCCGAAAAGAAGCAATAAATTCGTACATTAGCGTCGTATTCATAATTAATAGGTAAAGCTATGGCACTTTTCTCGTTTTATAACATGCGTAAACCGCGTCAATATGATCATAAGCCTATTTATTGGGACCCCCATAAGGAAGCCTTGGAGGAACGTATAAGTAAGGTCAAACGTGAAATGGGTGTAGAGGAATCGTTGGAGGAATATAAGCCGCATATCAAGGGAACTTTTATTGAAGGCACCTCACATTTGAAGAGAAGCGTGGGGCGGGGCGAGGATTCCCGGGCTCGTAAGTATAAGAATGTGAAACTGGCGGTAGCCTTGGCTGTCTTGGCTGCTTTCTTTTGGTATTTGTTCTGGTAATGAGCGATATCATTCATTTACTTCCGGATCATATCGCCAATCAAATCGCGGCGGGAGAGGTGATTCAACGTCCGGCCTCTGTCGTTAAAGAGTTGGTCGAGAATGCGGTGGACGCTGGCGCTTCCAATATCCAAGTGAACATTAAGGATGCGGGTAAGACATTGATACAGGTGATCGATGACGGGAAAGGTATGTCCGAGACGGATGCTCGCATGGCTTTTGAGCGGCACGCTACTTCTAAGATTTCTACGGCCGAGGATTTATTCTCTTTGCATACGATGGGTTTCCGGGGTGAGGCATTGGCCTCTATCGCCGCTGTCGCCCATATAGAGTTGCGTACCCGGGCTAGGGGGGCGGAGCTTGGTACCTGCCTGTCCATCGCGGGGTCTAACTTGGAGAGTATCGAGCCGGAGGCTTGTAACGAGGGAAGTATCTTCTCGGTAAAGAATCTTTTCTTTAATGTTCCCGCCCGCCGGAAATTCTTGAAGTCGAATGAGACGGAATTCCGGAATATCATCAATGAGTTCGAGCGAATCGCCTTGGTGAATCCGCAGGTGGGTATGTCTCTTTATCATAATGACGCGGAGATATTCAATCTGCCCGAGTCGGGGTTACGTCAGCGCATCATTAATATATATGGTAAGAGTTTAAACCAGAAGTTGCTCTCTCTGGATGCCCAAAGTTCCATGGTGACTATTTCCGGTTTCGTGGGGCGTCCGGACTCGGCGAAGAAGCGAGGGGCATTGCAGTTCTTTTTTGTGAATGGTCGTTATATGAAGCATCCTTATTTCCATAAGGCGATCATGCAGGCCTATGAGCAATTGATTCCTGCCGGGGATATGCCGAATTATTTTGTTTATTTCACGTTGGATCCCTCCTCGATCGATGTCAATATCCATCCGACAAAGACGGAGATTAAGTTTGAGAACGAGCAACCGATCTGGCAGATCTTGATGGCCGCTACCCGGGAGGCGTTGGCTAAATCGAGCGCTATCCCTACGATTGATTTCGACGTGGAGGATGCGATCGATATTCCTGTTTACAACCCGGTCAAGAAAAGTGAGCCTAGTACTTATAAGGCCCCGAAAGTGCAAGTGGATTCCAGTTATAATCCGTTTGACACTACTTCCTATAAAAAACCGGAATTCGATTGGTCTAAATTATATCAAGGGTTTGAGAACGATCGAGTGGCTGCCCAACTGGAGTCCGAGAGTTTCGAGGATGCCCCGATCGAGGAATTGCCGGCCGAGGCTTCGAACCCGGAAAACCTGTTTACGGAGGTAAGCAATCCTTGCTATCAATATAAAGGGCGATATATCGTGACATCCTTGAAATCGGGTCTGGCGATTATTGATCAGCATCGTGCGCATGTGCGTATTTTGTTTGACCAATACCTGTCGAATATCCGTCAGCAACAAGGTGTATCCCAACAAGTCTTATTCCCGGAGATCGTAGAGTTTACCGCTGCCGAGGCGGCTGTACTGCCTTCCTTATTGGAGGATTTGCGCTTCGTCGGCTTTGATCTGAGCAATCTGGGAAATGACAATTACGCGATCAATGGCCTGCCCGCCGGTATAGAGAACCTTGATCCGGTGAACTTGGTAAAGGATATCGTGGACCGGGCGATCGAGACCGGATGCGAGGTGCATGAGAAGATCTGCGAAGCCATCGCCTTGTCTTTAGCGAAAGCCGCCGCTATCCGTCCCGGCAAATCCTTATCCTTGGAAGAGATGGATCATCTGATCGCCTCCCTGTTCTCTTGTCCGGACTCGAACCTGACCCCGGATGGAAAAACGATCATCTCCATGTTGACAGATGAGGAGCTGGAGAGAAGATTTAAGTGCTAGGGATGATTTCGATGACATACGTTTCACTGGCCGCATTTGCTTGTGCTACAGCTAAATCCTGTGAAACGTGTGAAGGGTGAGCGGCACTACTTGATAAAGATTGCCGTAGCGGGTGTGTTTACGCTCTATATGGAGGGCGGTCAGTACCTTTCCGAAATTGCTTGCCGTGCTACCGCGCATGGCTGCTGGGTTCTTTTCCTTTAATATCTGGAAAATGGAGGCAGCTGATAGTGGATGTACATTTAGGTCTCCCGGACATGCGGCCCGGAAGCAGGCGTGGAACACATCTTCCTCGATCGGACGTTTATAGAAAGCCTCATTCGATCGCATGATCGCCTCCTCCTCTCCGGAGGTGAACCAATGGCGCTCTCCTTTTTGTAACTCGTCTTTCAGCTGGGCGTAGATTTGATCATGCTCGATACCTTCGCAATTAATCTTGCTTTGCACCTCCACGCATAGGAAACGGCGGCTTCCCGTGGGGTCGCTTAATAGGTTCTTCTGGTTCGTAGTGCCAATAAATGAGGCTAGGCGGGGTAGGGGGTGGAAATGCTTGGCGTGTGCCTTGCGTACGTTCATCCCGGCCATCTGCATCCAATTTTTCAGCAAAGCCATTTTACGGTCGGGCAACCGGTCGAACTCATCGAGGTTGATGAGCCCGAACCCATCCATTGCGAGGCCAAGGCGAGCATCCAGCGATGAAACCCCTCCACCCATAACGGTTCTGAGGAGACCCGTCGTGCCAGATCGCTTACCCGGTCTTTCCCGTCCCATTCGGGTAACCGCTCCATATATTGCCGGAAAGGATGATACTCTTTTACCTCTTTTGAATATACGAAACGATTCACATCCCGATCCCAGCAATCGATCCCCGTCCGTCTTGCCTCCATGCAAATGCTATTTAGGTCACGTTGCGTCACCGGATAGAAGCGATCCGCTTCTGATCGTTTGTATCGATATTCAGTCTCCTCGCTCAACAAGTTGAAACGGAACTCGATGATTTCTTGGAGGAAAGTCTCCAGACTCTTTTGAAGGATTGAGTTATTGTCGCTAAATCGTTTGGCTTTACCTTCGGTTTGGTGTGGTATGGTGATTGGCCCGTTTGGTTTTAAGAAGCGAAGCCATAGTTGGCCCAAAAAATCCGATACAGTTTTCATGATACTATGTTTTAGAGGTTATTTTTACCGTTTTCTTCTGCGAATATAGGTTGTTAACTTGAAGTTTTCCAAATATTTATATTATCATTTGAAATAAAAGTAATCTGTCCAAAATACTAGGAAGAACTCTTGTTTAGGTGATATGAATGTAGTACCTTTGTTAAGTACCTATAATCTTTTCACCTATGTGAAAAGAACGTATCACAATCATGAAACGATCGTTTCACATAGGTGAAAAGATCATATCACCCTTGTGAAATGACTAATAGCATACGATGTTCCTATGAATAACCTTTTAATCTCATACTAGATATATGGCAGCAAAATATGACTTTTACAAGACTCCGGTATCGAAGGATAGCATGAAACGTCCTCGTTTTCACGCACGTATCGTATCATCTGGCACGATCGATACGGATGATCTGGCCAAACGTATCCATGGTCGATGTACGGTCACGCCGGCAGACGTGGCCGCCGTGCTTATCTCTTTAAGCGAGGTGACAGCGGAATATTTGCGTGAAGGAAAACGTGTACATATCGATGGGTTGGGGTATTTGCAAGTCACGTTGCAATGCCCGGCCGTACAATCCACGCACGAGATACGTGCGGAGTCCATCCGTTTCAAGTCCGTGGCTTTCCGTCCCGAGGTAGAGCTGAAAGATAGCTTGAAGACGATGACGCTGGAACGAGCCAAGTACAAATCCCATTCCCGCCAATTAGGACCTGAGCGCATCGACCAATTGCTCGCAAGCTATTTTGCCGAGCATGAATATATGACCCGTGTCGCTTTCCAGCGGCTTTGCGGACTGACGAGTAGTACGGCCAGCCGCCGTCTGCATCAATTCGTCGAGGCGGGTAAATTGCGTGATATCGGCACCCGTCACCAGTCGCTTTACGTGCTGGTTAGGTAAATCGTCGATCCGATCCCATTGCTTTCACAGGCTTCACAGGAACTCGTTTGATTTAAGGGGATTGAGTTTGTGTGAAGCCCGTGACGCATGAAACTTATCGGTAAATAGAGATGGTAAATGTTAAATATTAATAAATACGACAAGAGCCTACCTTGCCAAACGGGAACAAATATGTACCTTTGCACCGTTTTTAGTGCGGAGTATACGAAAAAAACAGGCACAACTTATTGATTGTCCGAAAATAATGCGTAACTTTGCGGCTCGAAATAGGAAAAGATTAGATAAATAATAATAACACATTCAAAGTTTAAAAAAAGAAAGAAATGCCTACAATTCAGCAATTAGTTAGAAAAGGAAGGGAAACTTTGGTGGAGAAGGGTAAATCACCCGCATTGGACGCTTGTCCTCAAAGACGTGGCGTTTGCGTACGTGTTTACACTACGACTCCGAAGAAACCTAACTCTGCAATGCGTAAAGTAGCGAGAGTACGTTTGACAAATGGTAAGGAAGTTAACTCCTATATTCCGGGAGAAGGACACAACTTGCAAGAGCACTCTATCGTATTGGTACGTGGTGGTCGTGTAAAGGACCTTCCGGGTGTGCGTTATCACATCGTACGTGGTACGTTGGATACAGCGGGTGTTAACGGCCGTACGCAAAGACGTTCCAAATATGGAGCTAAGCGTCCGAAACCGGGTCAAGCAGCAGCTGCCGCAAAAGGTAAGAAGAAGTAATTAATTACATGCCTTCAAACTGAGATTTAAATTTAAGTATTAAAACAGGTTTGAGTTATTTGGATAGGCTATAAGGTTGAGTAAATGGTTCAGCGGAACCGTTGAAGACAAATTAAAGGCAACCAACGACAAGAACAAATTTTTGAAAACAAAATGAGAAAAGCAAAACCAAAGAAAAGACAGATCCTTCCGGATCCTGTTTTCGGTGATGTAAAGGTTACGAGATTCGTTAACCATTTGATGTATGATGGCAAGAAAAATACTGCCTTCGAAATTTTCTATTCCGCTTTGGAAACCGTTAAGGGCAAATTGCCTAACGAGGAAAAGTCCGCTCTCGAAATTTGGAAAGCTGCGCTTGATAACATTACTCCTCAAGTCGAAGTTAAGTCACGCCGTGTAGGTGGTGCTACATTCCAAGTCCCTACTGAAATCCGCCCGGATCGTAAAGAGTCAATTTCTATGAAGAACCTTATTATCTTCGCACGTAAACGTGGAGGTAAGACTATGGCTGACAAGTTGTCTGCAGAGATTGTAGATGCTTTCAATAACCAAGGTGGCGCATTCAAAAGAAAAGAAGATATGCACCGTATGGCTGAGGCTAACCGTGCGTTCGCTCACTTCAGATTTTAATTTTTAAGGCAATAAAAAGAATATGGCAAACAACGATAAGCAATTGATGTTCACTAGGAACATCGGTATCATGGCTCACATTGACGCTGGTAAGACAACGACTTCTGAACGTATCTTGTTTTACACAGGTTTGACACACAAGATCGGTGAGACTCATGATGGTACTGCTACAATGGACTGGATGGCGCAGGAGCAGGAGCGTGGTATCACGATTACTTCCGCTGCTACGACTACATTCTGGAACTATTTGGGCAACCGTTATAAAATCAACTTGATTGACACTCCGGGACACGTAGACTTCACGGTTGAGGTTGAACGTTCTCTTCGTGTATTGGATGGTGCTGTTGCTACATTCTGTGCCGTAGGTGGTGTTGAGCCCCAGTCTGAGACTGTATGGCGTCAGGCTGATAAATATAATGTGCCTCGTATCGGTTACGTTAACAAGATGGACCGCTCGGGTGCTAACTACTATGAGGTAGTACGCCAATTGAAGGACGTATTAGGAGCTAATCCTTGTCCGATCCAGATCCCTATCGGAGCTGAGGAGACTTTCAGGGGTGTTGTCGACTTGATCAAGATGAAGGCTATCTTCTGGCACGACGAGACTATGGGTGCCGAGTATAGCGTAGAGGAGATCCCGGCAGACTTGCAAGCTGAGGCTGAGGAATGGCGCGACAAGATGCTTGAGGCTTTGGCTGAGTGCGACGACGCTATCATGGAGAAATACTTCGATGATCCTTCTACGATCACGGAAGAGGAGATCATGGTTGCTATCCGCAAGGGTACGTTGGCTATGCAGATCAACCCGATGACTTGTGGTTCTTCTTTCAAGAACAAAGGTGTACAGACTTTATTGGATGCAGTTTGCGCGTTTTTGCCTTCTCCTGAAGATACTCCGGCTATCGAGGGTACGGATCCTTCAGATCCTGATAAAATAATCACTCGTAAACCTTTGTTCGAGGAGCCATTGACGGCGTTGGCATTTAAGATCGCTACCGACCCGTATGTAGGTCGTTTGTGCTTCTTCCGTGTATACGCAGGTTCTATCAACGCTGGTTCTTATGTGTTGAACACTCGTTCCGGAAAGAAAGAGCGTATCTCGCGTTTGTTCCAGATGCACTCTAACAAGCAGAACCCGATGGAGGTGATTGGTTGTGGTGATATCGGAGCAGGTGTTGGTTTCAAGGATATCCGTACAGGTGATACGCTTTGCGACGAAAACCATCCGATCACATTGGAGTCTATGGAATTCCCGGAACCGGTTATCGGTATCGCTGTAGAGCCTAAGACTCAGAAAGACATGGATAAGTTGGGTATGGGCTTGGCTAAGTTGGCCGAGGAGGATCCTACTTTCCGCGTACAGACAAACGAGGAGACAGGTCAGACCGTTATTAGCGGTATGGGTGAGCTTCACTTGGATATCATCATCGACCGTTTGCGTCGTGAGTTCAAGGTTGAATGTAACCAAGGCCGTCCGCAGGTTACTTATAAGGAGGCTATCACGCAGCCGGTTGAGCTTCGCGAGGTTTACAAAAAGCAATCTGGAGGTCGTGGTAAGTTCGCAGATATCATCGTTCGTATGGAGCCGGCAGACGAGAGCTTCGAGGGTACTTTGCAATTCATCGATGAGGTGAAGGGTGGTAACATTCCTAAGGAATTCATCCCGTCCGTACAGAAAGGTTTCGAGAAGGCTATGAAGAACGGTGTGTTGGCTGGTTATCCGCTTGACAAGTTGAAAGTGACTTTGATCGATGGTTCTTTCCACCCGGTAGACTCAGACCAGTTGTCTTTCGAGATCGCTGCTATCCAAGCGTTCAAGAACGCTTCCGCTAAGGCAGGTCCTGTATTGATGGAGCCGATCATGCAGATGGAGGTTGTTACTCCAGAAGAGAGCATGGGTGACGTTATCGGTGACTTGAACAAGCGTCGTGGACAAGTTGAGGGTATGGAGACTAGCCGTACGGGAGCTCGTATCGTGAAGGCTAAGGTTCCATTGGCTGAGACATTCGGTTATGTGACAGCTTTGCGTACGATTACTTCAGGTCGTGCTACATCTTCAATGCAGTTCTCACACTACGCTCAAGTATCCTCTTCTATCGCTAAGCAAGTATTGACAGAGGTGCAAGGTCGCGTTGATTTGATCAAATAATATTTAGAAACATATAATAAATATGAGCCAAAAGATCAGAATTAAATTGAAGTCTTACGATTATTCTCTGGTAGACAAGTCTGCCGAGAAGATCGTAAAGACGGTAAAGGCTACAGGTGCTATCGTTAGCGGTCCTATACCTCTTCCTACGCACAAACGTATCTTTACAGTGAACCGCTCTACTTTCGTTAACAAGAAATCTCGTGAGCAGTTCGAACTCTCTTCTTATAAGAGATTAATCGATATCTATAGCTCAACTGCGAAGACAGTTGACGCTTTGATGAAGCTAGAATTACCTAGCGGTGTAGAAGTAGAAATTAAAGTGTAAGTTTTTAACAATTAGTGAAATGCCAGGATTATTAGGAAAAAAAATCGGAATGACATCCGTTTTCAGTGCCGAGGGAAAAAATCTTCCATGCACTGTTATCGAAGTGGGTCCTTGTGTGGTTACACAGATCAAGACTTTGGAGAAAGATGGCTATGAAGCTGTACAGTTGGGTTTCCAAGAGAAGAAAGAGAAGCACACGACACAGCCTGAGATGGGTCACTTCAAGAAAGCCGGTGTAGCACCTCAAAGACACTTGGCCGAGTTCAAGAATTTCGAAACTGAGTACAAGTTGGGTGACGTGATCACTGTAGACTTCTTGGAAGACGCAGGTTTCGTGGATGTAGTGGGTACATCAAAGGGTAAAGGTTTCCAAGGTGTAGTAAAACGTCATGGTTTTGGTGGTGTAGGTCAGACTACTCACGGTCAGCATAACCGTGCTCGTAAGCCGGGTTCTATCGGTGCTTGTTCTTACCCCGCAAAGGTATTTAAGGGCATGCGAATGGGCGGCCAGATGGGTAACGAACGTGTAACCGTTCAGAATCTTCAAGTGATCAAGGTAATGCCGGAACACAACCTTTTATTGGTAAAGGGATCTGTTCCAGGAGCAAAAGGTTCAATCTTATTAATTGAAAAGTAATGGAACTGAGCGTATTTAATATTAAAGGTGAAGATACCGGAAGAAAGGTAACTTTGAACGATGCGATCTTCGGCATTGAACCCAACGATCATGCTATTTACTTGGACGTAAAGCAGTATTTGGCAAATCAACGTCAGGGAACGCATAAGTCTAAAGAGAGAAGCGAAGTATCTGGTAGTACACGTAAGCTGATCCGTCAGAAAGGTGGTGGTGGCGCACGTCGTGGTGATATCAACTCTCCGGTGTTGGTTGGTGGTGGCCGTGTATTCGGTCCGAAGCCTCGTGATTATGAGTTCAAGCTGAACAAGAAAGTAAAATCTTTGGCTCGTAAGTCAGCATTGAGCTACAAGGCAAAGAACAATGCGATTGTTGTCGTAGAGGATTTCACAATGGAAGCTCCTAAGACTAAAGAATTTATAACAATTGCTAAAAACTTGAAAGTGGCTGATAAAAAGTTGCTTATGGTTTTACCGGAGAAGAATAATTTAGTATATTTGTCCGCTCGAAATTTAGAGAAGGCAAGTGTAATAACTGCTTCTGAACTAAATACATACGCTGTGTTAAACGCTGTTAATTTGGTTTTAACGGAAAGTTCAGTCGCTGTTGTTGAACAAAATTTTAAAGCATAAGGAGTAGAATAATGGGAATTATTATTAAGCCTATAGTAACTGAGAAACAAACAGCGATCACAGAGAAATTTCCGAATCGCTATGGTTTTCGTGTTTCTCCTGATGCCAACAAATTGGAGATTAAGAAAGCTGTAGAGGATATGTACAGTGTTACAGTAGTTGATGTTAACACCATCAACTACTCTGGAAAGCGTAAAAGCCGTTATACAAAATCAGGTATCATCAACGGCAAGCAAGCTGCTTTCAAGAAAGCGATCGTAACGTTGAAAGAAGGAGAAACAATTGATTTCTTTAGTAATATCTAAAAAGAGAAATGGGAATACGTAAATTAAAGCCCACGACACCGGGGCAGAGACACAAAGTTATTGGTGCATTTGATAAAATCACTGCAAGTACACCAGAGAAGTCTCTTGTAGTAGGTAAGAAGAGTACAGGTGGACGTAACAACACTGGTAAGATGACAATGCGTTATATCGGTGGCGGTCACAAACAAAAGTACAGAATTATCGATTTCAAGAGAAACAAAGATGGCATTCCTGCGACAGTAAAGTCTATCGAGTATGATCCTAACCGTTCATCTCGTATCGCTTTGTTGTATTATGCGGACGGAGCAAAGAGCTATATCATCGCTCCGAACGGATTGGAAGTTGGCCAAACAGTGGTTTCAGGTAGCGACGCCGCTCCTGAGGTAGGTAATACTTTGCCTATGGCAAATATTCCCGTTGGTACTATTATTCACAATATTGAGCTTCGTCCTGGACAGGGTGCCAAAATGGTACGTTCCGCAGGTGCATTCGCTCAGCTGACTTCAAAGGAAGGCGCTTATGCGATTATTAAGATGCCTTCTGGTGAAACTAGAAAGATTCTTGCGGCTTGTAAGGCTACAATTGGCGCAGTTGGCAATTCAGACCATGCTCTTGAAAAATCAGGTAAGGCCGGTCGCTCTAGATGGTTAGGTCGTCGTCCTCGCAACCGTGGTGTTGTTATGAACCCGGTTGATCACCCAATGGGTGGTGGTGAAGGTCGTTCTTCCGGAGGTCATCCTAGATCCCGTAATGGCTTATATGCTAAGGGCTTGAAGACTAGAGCTCCTAAGAAGCATTCTTCAAAGTATATTATTGAAAGAAGAAAGAAATAATCTGATTAATTAAGTAAACTATGAGTCGTTCGCTAAAAAAAGGCCCGTATATTAATGTAAAGCTTGAGAAGAAAGTTCTGGCAATGAATGAGTCAGGAAAGAAAGCCGTAGTTAAGACATGGGCAAGAGCTTCAATGATTTCGCCTGATTTCGTAGGCCATACTATTGCAGTTCATAATGGAAATAAATTTATTCCTGTTTTCGTAACCGAGAATATGGTAGGCCACAAGTTGGGAGAGTTCTCACCGACACGTACTTTCCGCGGTCACGCCGGTAACAAGAAGAAATAATATCGGTAGTAACAGGAATTCAGGAATCTGAAAATAAAAAGAATCGAATAAAATGGGTGCTAGAAAAAGAATATCAGCTGAAGCAAGAAAAGAAGCCCAAAAGACCATGTATTTCGCGAAGTTGAACAATGTTCCTACCTCTCCTCGTAAGATGCGTTTGGTAGCAGACATGATTCGCGGTATGGAAGTATTCCGTGCGCTTGGTGTTTTGAAGTTTTCTAACAAGGAAGCTGCAGCAAGAGTAGAAAAATTGCTTCGTTCAGCAATCGCAAACTGGGAACAGAAAAATGAACGTAAAGCAGAAGCAGGAGAGTTATGCGTATCTTCAATCAGCGTTGATTGCGCTACTACGTTGAAGAGAATGCGTCCGGCTCCTCAAGGAAGAGGTTACAGAATTCGTAAACGCTCGAACCACGTAACTCTGTTTGTTGATACACTTAGTAAAAACGATAGTCAAAATTAATTTGTAGATGGGACAAAAGGTTAATCCGATTAGTAATCGTTTAGGAATTATCCGTGGTTGGGATTCCAATTGGTATGGCGGTAAGAATTACGGGGATACTTTGCTGGAAGATAGCAAAATCCGTAAATATTTGAATGCCCGTCTTGCAAAAGCTAGTGTATCTCGTATCGTTATTGAACGTACGCTTAAGTTGATCACGATCACTGTTTGTACGTCACGTCCGGGTATCATCATCGGTAAAGGTGGTCAGGAAGTTGATAAGTTGAAGGAAGAGTTGAAGAAGATCACTGATAAAGAAGTGCAGATCAACATCTTCGAGGTGAAGAGACCTGAATTGGACGCTGTTATCGTAGCAAACAACATCGCACGTCAGCTTGAAGGTAAAATCGCATATCGTCGTGCGGTAAAGATGGCTATCGCCTCTACCATGAGAATGGGCGCCGAAGGTATAAAGATTCAAATCTCTGGTCGTTTGAATGGCGCTGAAATGGCTCGTTCGGAAATGTATAAGGAAGGAAGAACTCCGTTGCACACTCTTAGAGCAGATATCGACTATGCTTTGGCTGAGGCCTTGACAAAAGTTGGTTTGCTGGGTGTTAAGGTTTGGATCTGCCGTGGTGAGGTTTATGGCAAGCGCGATCTTGCTCCTTCTTTCACTGCTGCCAAGGAGACAGGCCGTAGAAACGACAATGCCGGTGGCAACAGAGACAAGAACTTCAAGAGAAAAAGAGCTAATCGTTAAACGTTAGAATTTAAGTAGAGATGTTACAACCAAAGAAAACCAAGTTCAGAAGACAGCAGAAAGGTCGCATGAAGGGCGAAGCTCAACGTGGCAACCAGCTGGCCTTCGGTTCTTTTGGAATAAAGTCATTAGAGAATAAATGGATTACCGGTCGTCAGATCGAGGCTGCCCGTATCGCCGTTACACGTTATATGCAACGTCAGGGGCAGGTTTGGGTTCGTATCTTCCCGGATAAGCCAATCACGAAGAAGCCTGCAGAGGTTCGTATGGGTAAAGGTAAAGGTAATCCTGAGGGATTTGTTGCGCCTGTTACTCCGGGTCGTCTGATTTTCGAGATCGAAGGTGTTCCCTTTGATATCGCTAAGGAAGCGTTGCGCCTTGCCGCACAAAAACTTCCGGTTACAACCAAGTTTGTTGTGAGACGTGATTATGACATGCAAAATCAAAATGCGTAATTGTTATGAAGATTGCAGAAATTAGAGAACTAAGCACGAAAGAGTTGCTAGAGAGAGTAGATGCAGAGGTTGCGGCCTATGATCAGAAGAAGATTAACCATAGCATCTCGCCTATGGATAATCCTTCTCAGATTAAACAGCAACGCAGATTGATTGCGCGCATGAAAACAGAATTGCGCCAGAGAGAACTTAACAACAAATAATTGAGCCTGATGGAAACTAGAAATTTAAGAAAAGAAAGAACGGGCGTGGTAACGAGCAACAAGATGGATAAAAGCATCACGGTTGCCATTAAATGGAAGGAAAAACACCCCATTTATGGAAAGTTCGTTAATAAGACGAAGAAATATCATGCTCACGACGAAAATAACGAATGCAACATTGGCGATACCGTAAAGATTATGGAGACTCGTCCTTTGAGCAAGACTAAAAGATGGAGATTAGTTCAAATAATCGAAAGGGCTAAGTAAGATGATACAACAAGAATCAAGACTAGTAGTAGCAGATAACAGTGGAGCTAAGGAAGCTTTGTGTATCCGTGTTTTGGGCGGAACGAGAAAGCGTTATGCCACTGTAGGTGATGTGATCGTAGTAGCAATCAAAAGCGTAATCCCAGCTAGCGACGTTAAGAAGGGTGCTGTTTCTAAGGCTATCATCGTTCGTACTAAGAAAGAGATCCGCCGTCCGGATGGTTCTTATATCCGTTTCGATGATAACGCTTGCGTATTATTGAATGCCGGTGGCGATATCCGTGGTAGCCGTATCTTCGGTCCGGTTGCCAGAGAGCTTCGTGCAACAAACATGAAAATTGTATCACTTGCACCTGAAGTGCTTTAATCTCGTAAAATTTAAAGTAATGAGTAAATTACATATCAAAAAAGGCGATATAGTATTTGTTAATGCCGGCGAGGACAAAGGTAAGACAGGTCGTGTTTTACAGGTACTTGTAAAAGATAATCGTGCGATTGTCGAAGGTATTAATGTGGTATCAAAGCATACCAAGCCTAATGCGAAGAATCCTCAAGGAGGAATCGAAAAGAAGGAAGCTCCTATTCATCTTTCTAACCTTAACGTGGTTGACCCGAAATCTGGTAAAGCTACACGTATCGGCCGTAAGTTGAATGAGAAGGGTGCTTTAGTGCGTTATTCTAAAAAATCAGGGGAGGAAATTAAGTAATGAGCAATACTGCCAGTCTTAAGAAAGAATACCAAGACAGAATTGTTCCTGCCTTAACGAAGGAGTTCGGTTACAAATCCGTGATGCAGGTACCTGTTTTGAAGAAAATCGTGATTAATCAGGGATTAGGTATGGCTACGGCTGACAAGAAGATCATCGATATCGCTATCAGCGAGTTGTCTACGATTACCGGTCAAAAAGCTGTCGCTACCGTATCTAAAAAGGATATCTCTAACTTTAAGTTGCGTAAGAAGATGCCGATCGGTGTGATGGTGACATTACGTCGTGAGCAGATGTACGAGTTCTTGGAGAGACTTGTTCGTGTCGCTCTTCCTCGTATCCGCGACTTCAAGGGAATTGAGAGTAAGTTAGACGGAAGAGGCAATTATACACTCGGTATTCAGGAACAAATCATTTTTCCTGAAATAAATATCGATAATATTACCAAAATATTGGGAATGAATATTACCTTTGTGACCTCTGCGAAAACAGACGAAGAAGGTTATGCTCTTTTGAGAGAATTTGGATTGCCTTTTAAAAACGGAAAAAAAGACTAAGTAGTTATGGCTAAGGAATCAATGAAGGCCCGTGAGGTTAAAAGAGCAAAGCTTGTTGCTAAGTATGCCGCTAAAAGAGCTCAGCTTAAGGCAGAAGGTAACTATGAGGCTTTGCAGGCTTTACCTAAAAATGCTTCTCCTGTACGTTTGCACAACCGTTGCAAGATTACAGGACGTCCGAAAGGGTATGTACGCCAGTTCGGTATTTCTCGTATCCAATTGCGTGAAATGGCATCTAATGGTTTAATCCCGGGTGTAAAGAAAGCAAGTTGGTAAGAGTTTTTTTAGTTTAAATATTGTCCGGGTGGCCGGATCAATTTAATTAATTATTTATATGACAGATCCTATTGCAGATTATTTGACAAGATTGCGTAACGCAATCAAAGCGAAGCACAGAGTTGTTGAGGTGCCGGCGTCAAATTTAAAGAAAGAGATCACTAAGATCCTTTTCGACAAGGGCTACATTCTTAATTTTAAGTTTGTAGAGGATGGTCCTCAAGGTACGATCAAGATCGCCTTGAAGTATGACCTAGTAAACAAAGTTAATGCGATTAAGAAACTTGAGAGAGTTTCTACGCCCGGTTTGCGTAAGTACACTGGTTACAAAGAAATGCCGAGAGTATTGAATGGTTTAGGTATTGCTGTTCTTTCTACTTCTAAAGGTGTGATGACTGACAAAGAGGCCTGCGATCTGAAGATCGGTGGCGAGGTATTATGTTACGTTTATTAATTAGGAGGGAAGAAGAATGTCAAGAATAGGAAAATTACCAATTCATGTACCGGCTGGTGTTACAGTTACAATTAAGGATAATGTAGTAACAGTTAAAGGCCCTAAAGGTGAACTTGTACAGGAAGTGAATCCTGATATTAACGTTACTTTGGAAGACGGAGTTATCCATTTAACAAGACCTACTGATGATAAGAATCATCGTGCGTTACACGGTTTGTATCGTTCTTTGATCAACAACATGGTTGTTGGCTGCTCAGAGGGATATAAGAAGGAGCTTGAGTTAGTAGGTGTTGGTTACCGTGTTTCAAATACAGGTCAGTTATTGGATCTTTCTTTAGGTTATACTCACAATATCTATTTGCAGTTGCCGAAGGAAGTGAAAGTTGAGACGAAGTCTGAGAGAAATAAGAACCCTCTTATTATCCTTGAATCGGCTGACAAACAATTATTAGGTCAGATTTGTGCGAAGATCCGTTCATTCAGAATGCCTGAACCGTATAAAGGTAAGGGTATTAAGTTCGTGGGTGAAGAGATTCGCAGAAAGTCTGGTAAGTCAGCAGGTAAGTAATCTACGTAAACTGAAATTATCATGACAACGAAGCTAGAAAGAAGATTAAAAATAAAAGCAGGCGTACGCGGCAAAATCTCAGGAACTACTGAGCGTCCGCGCCTGACTGTGTTTAGAAGCAACAAGCAAATCTACGCACAGGTGATAGATGATACTACAGGCAAGACTTTAGCCGCTGCTTCATCTTTGAAATTAGATGTTAAGGCTCCGAAAAAGGAGATCGCTGCTAAGGTTGGTGAATTAATCGCTAAAGGCGCTCAGGAAGCTGGCGTTCAGACAGTGGTTTTCGACCGTAATGGTTACCTGTATCACGGGAGAATTAAAGAATTAGCAGATGCTGCACGTAACGGCGGCCTTAAATTTTAATGAAGATGGCAAATAATAGAGTTAAATCGACCAACGACTTAGAGTTGAAGGACAGACTGGTTGCAATCAACCGTGTAACTAAGGTTACAAAAGGTGGACGTACATTCAGTTTTGCTGCTATCGTTGTAGTAGGAAACGAGGATGGTATCGTTGGCTGGGGATTAGGTAAAGCCGGTGAGGTAACGACAGCTATCGCTAAAGGTGTAGAAGCTGCTAAGAAGAACTTGATCAAGGTTCCGGTACACAAAGGTACGATCCCTCACGAACAATTAGCTAAATTCGGTGGTGCTCAAGTGCTGATTAGACCGGCATCTCACGGTACCGGTGTTAAGGCTGGTGGTGCTATGCGTGCCGTATTGGAGAGCGTAGGTATTACAGACGTTTTGGCAAAATCTAAAGGTTCTTCCAACCCTCATAACTTGGTGAAAGCTACTATCGCTGCGCTAGGTGAGTTGAGAAGCCCGTTCGATGTTGCTCAGAACAGAGGTGTTGCTGTTGAAAAAGTATTTAGAGGTTAATTAGGGGGGGATAAGTTTATGGCGACTATTAAAGTAAAGCAAGTTAAAAGTAGAATTAAATGCCCGAAAGACCAAAAGAGAACGCTTGACGCACTAGGGCTGAGAAAGATGAACCAGATTGTAGAGCATGAAGCTAATCCGGCGATCTTAGGTATGGTTGAGAAAGTGAAACATTTGGTTTCTGTAGAAAAGTAATAATTGGTTGAAAAAATAAATTATACGATATGAATTTATCAAATTTAAAACCGGCTGAAGGATCTACCAAGACCAGAAAAAGAATCGGACGTGGTCCGGGTTCAGGATTAGGCGGAACTTCAACAAGAGGTCATAAAGGTGCCAAGTCTAGATCTGGCTACAAGAACAAGATTGGTTTCGAAGGTGGTCAGATGCCTATTCAAAGACGTTTGCCTAAATTCGGTTTCAAGAATATTAACCGTGTAGAATATAAAGCTATTAATATCGATACTTTGCAACAAATGGCAGAGGCTAAGCAATTGACTAAGATTGGTATTAATGAATTGATGGAGGCTGGTTTCATCTCTTCTTCTCAAGTGGTTAAAATTCTTGGTAACGGTAGCTTGACCGCTAAGTTAGAGGTTGAGGCTCACGCTTTCTCTAAGAGCGCAGAGGCAGCTATCCAAGCCGCAGGTGGAACAGTCGTTAAACTCTAAGTCATGAGAGCTGTTGAAACAATCAAGAATATCTGGAAGATTGAGGATCTGAGAAATCGGATCCTCACCACTCTTTTATTGGTGGCTATATACCGTTTTGGTACGTATGTAGTGCTTCCGGGTATCGATCCCAAAGCGTTAACCGCTTTACAGGAGCAGACAAGAGGCGGATTGCTTGCACTGTTGGATATGTTCTCAGGTGGAGCCTTTTCTAACGCATCTATTTTTGCGTTGGGAATCATGCCATATATCTCCGCTTCAATTGTTATGCAGTTGTTAGCCATCGCAGTTCCTTCTTTCCAAAAATTGCAGAGAGAGGGTGAGAGTGGCCGTAGAAAAATCAATCAGTGGACTCGTTACTTGACGATAGCGATCTTGTTATTCCAAGGTCCTACTTACTTGGTGAATTTAAGCGTTCAGCTTAAGGCTGCCGGCGCTGCTTTACCGGGTGGTATTTGGTTCACGATCTCATCTACGATCATCTTGGCTGCGGGAAGTATGTTTATCTTATGGCTAGGTGAAAGAATTACAGATAAAGGTGTTGGAAATGGTATTTCATTTATCATTTTAGTTGGTATTATAGCCCGTCTGCCGCACTCTTTGTTCCAAGAATTCGTTTCTAGAACAAGTGAGAAAACCGGTGGTCTGGTTATGTTCTTATTTGAGATGTTGTTCCTTTTGCTTGTTATCGCTGGTGCGATCTTATTGGTACAAGGTACTCGTAAGGTCCCCGTGCAATATGCGAAAAGAATTATCGGTAATAAACAATATGGTGGCGCGCGTCAGTATATCCCTCTGAAGGTGAATGCCGCTAACGTAATGCCTATCATCTTCGCTCAGGCGATCATGTTTATTCCTATCTCAATTGTAGGTTTCTCTAGTACGGGAGAGCAGAGCGGTTTTTGGGCTGCTTTCATGGATAATACGGGATTTTGGTACAACTTCGTGTTTGCGGTGTTGATTATCCTGTTTACGTATTTCTATACGGCTATTACGATCAATCCGACCCAGATGTCAGATGATTTGAAGAGAAACAATGGTTTTATTCCGGGTGTGAAACCGGGTAAGAATACCAAAGACTATCTGGATACCATTATGGACCGTATTACTTTGCCGGGTGCTTTTTTCCTTGCGTTGGTTGCTATCATGCCCGCTTTCGCTAGAATTGCCGGTGTAAGTATGGAGTTCTCCCAATTCTTTGGTGGTACATCTTTGTTGATTTTGGTTGGTGTGGTGTTGGATACATTGCAGCAAGTTGAAAGTCATTTGCTAATGCGTCATTATGACGGTTTGTTGAAGTCAGGAAGAATTAAAGGCCGTACAGGCTCTGTTGCCGCTTATTAATAGAATGATCTATTTAAAGACAGATGAAGAGATTGAGTTGATGCGTGAGGCTAATCAACTGGTAGGTAAGACACTTGGCGAGGTAGCTAAGCATATTGTCCCCGGAGTCTCCACACTTCAACTTGATAAGATTGCGGAAGAGTTCATTAGAGATAATGGTGCTGTTCCGGCTTTTTTGGGATATGGTGGTTTCCCTAATTCAATATGTGCCTCAGTGAATGATCAGGTGGTGCATGGTATTCCTTCTTCTAAGATGATCTTGAAAGAAGGTGACGTGATCTCTGTGGATTGTGGGACGATATTGAATGGTTTTGTCGGTGACTCCGCTTACACTTTCTGTGTAGGTGAGGTTGCGCCGGAAGTGAAGAAATTGTTGAAAGCGACGAAGGATTCACTTTATTTAGGTATCCAATGTGCTGTTGAAGGTCACCGTTTGGGTGATATCAGTAATGCGATTCAGACTTATTGCGAGTCTCAAGGTTACTCTGTCGTAAGAGAGCTGGTGGGACATGGTATAGGTCGGAAAATGCATGAGGAACCGGAAGTGCCTAATTATGGCAGACGTGGATGCGGACCGTTATTGCGTAACGGAATGTGTATCTGCATCGAGCCGATGATCAACATGGGAAGCAAGAACGTTGCATTTGAGAAAGACGGATGGACGGTTCGCACAAAGGACAGAAAGCCTTCTGCTCATTTCGAGCATTGTATCGCTATACGTCCGGATGGTCCCCAGATCTTATCTTCATTTAAGTTTTTAGAGGAAGTTCTAGGAGAAAACGCAATTTAATTGGATTTATATGGCTAAACAATCAGCAATAGAGAAAGATGGAGTAATTGTAGAAGCATTGTCAAACGCGATGTTTCGTGTAGAATTGGAGAACGGACATGAAATTACCGCTCATATCTCAGGAAAGATGCGTATGCATTACATTAAGATCCTTCCGGGGGATAAGGTAAGAGTAGAAATGTCTCCGTATGATCTATCGAAAGGTAGAATTGCTTTTAGATACAAATAAAATTAAACACGATATGAAAGTAAGAGCATCTTTAAAGAAGCGTACACCTGAGTGCAAGATAGTAAGAAGAAAGGGTCGCTTATACGTAATTAACAAGAAAAATCCTAAGTATAAACAACGTCAAGGATAATTTATTATTTTTGCAAAATAATCTAAGTAAGTAATATGGCTATAAGAATAGTTGGTGTAGACTTGCCACAAAATAAAAGAGGAGAAATCGCTTTGACTTATATCTATGGTATTGGTCGTAGCGCTGCAAAATCCGTATTAGATAAGGCTGGGGTTGATCGTGATATCAAAGTTAAGGATTGGACAGACGATCAAGCCGCAAAAGTTCGTGAAGTCATTGGCGCTGAGTACAAGGTTGAAGGTGACCTTCGTTCAGAAGTTCAGTTGAACATCAAGCGTCTGATGGATATTGGTTGCTACAGAGGTGTTCGTCACCGTGTTGGTCTGCCTTTGAGAGGCCAAAGCACAAAGAACAACGCTCGTACTCGTAAGGGTAAGAAGAAAACTGTTGCAAATAAGAAAAAAGCTACTAAATAATAAGAGTTAATATGGCAAAGAAAACAGTCGCAGCAAAGAAGAGAAACGTAAAAGTTGACGCTTACGGTCAAGCTCATATTCATTCTTCTTTTAACAACATTATTGTGTCTTTAGCGAATAGCGAAGGACAAGTAATCAGCTGGTCTTCCGCTGGTAAGATGGGATTCAGAAGCTCTAAGAAGAATACTCCTTATGCAGCTCAGATGGCAGCACAGGATTGCGCTAAAGTAGCTTATGATCTTGGTTTAAGAAAGGTGAAAGTATTCGTTAAGGGTCCGGGTAACGGTCGTGAGTCCGCTATCAGAACGATCCATGGCGCAGGTATCGAGGTAACAGAAATCGTTGATGTTACACCGCTTCCTCATAACGGGTGTCGTCCTCCGAAAAAGAGAAGAGTATAATTAATTATAGTTTCTTAAACATTGAATCCGGAATTGTGAATAGATTGCATATTGACCTTATCCTCTCTGTAATCGCGGCTGCACGGTTCCAGATTCAAACAGAACATTTAAAAAAATAAAAAAATGGCAAGATATACTGGACCAAGAACAAGAATTGCCCGTAAGTTTGGTGAGGCAATATTCGGTGCGGATAAAGTTCTTTCTAAGAAGAACTATCCTCCTGGACAACATGGTAACTCCAGAAAAAGAAAGACTTCTGAATACGGTATCCAGCTTCGTGAGAAGCAAAAAGCAAAATACACTTATGGCGTATTGGAGAAGCAATTTAGAAACTTATTCGAAAAAGCTTCACGCTCTAAAGGTATTACCGGTGAGGTGCTTCTTCAATTGTTAGAAGGCCGTCTTGACAATGTGGTTTATCGTTTGGGTATAGCCCCGACAAGAGCCGCAGCTCGTCAGTTGGTTTCTCATCGTCACATTACAGTAGACGGAAGTGTTGTAAACATTCCTTCTTACTCTGTAAAACCCGGTCAGGTTATTGGTGTTAGAGAAAAATCTAAATCCATGGAGGTTATTGCCGACGCATTGTCAGGTTTCAATCACAGCAAATATCCTTGGATTGAGTGGGATCAGTCCTCAATGAGCGGAAAATTACTGCATCTGCCGGAAAGAGCTGACATTCCTGAAAACATTAAAGAGCAGTTGATCGTAGAATTGTATTCTAAATAATAATTGATTTCCATGGCGATATTAGCATTTCAAAAACCCGATAAAGTATTAATGTTGGAAGCGGACAATTTCTTCGGAAAGTTTGAATTTCGTCCGTTGGAACCCGGCTATGGTATTACAATAGGTAATGCTTTACGTCGTATTCTCCTGTCGTCACTTGAAGGTTTTGCTATTACATCCATTAAGATCGACGGGGTTGACCATGAATTTGGTACAATCCCGGGTGTTATCGAGGATGTGACAAACATTATCTTGAATCTGAAGCAAGTTCGTTTCAAGCATATCGTAGACGACATCGAGAATGAAAAAGTGAGTATTACTGTTTCGGGTTCGGAAGTGTTCAAAGCCGGTGATATTGGTAAGCAACTGACTGGATTCGAGATATTGAATCCTGATTTGGTTATTTGCCGCTTGGATCCGACCGCAAGTTTCCAGATTGAATTGACTATTAATAAAGGTCGCGGTTATGTACCCGCAGATGAGAACAGAGACCCGAACGCAGATATACATGTGATCGCTATCGACTCTATCTTCACTCCGATACGTAACGTAAAATATTCAATCGAGAACTTCCGTGTTGAACAGAAGACGGACTACGAGAAGTTGGTTCTTGAAATAGCCACAGATGGTTCTATTCATCCGAAGGAAGCGTTGAAGGAAGCAGCGAAGATTCTGATTCATCATTTCATGTTGTTCTCAGATGAAAAGATTGCGATCGAGACAGCGGATACTGAAGGCAATGAAGAGTTCGATGAAGAAGTACTTCATATGCGTCAGTTGCTTAAGAGCAAGCTGGCTGATATGGACCTTTCCGTTCGTGCATTGAATTGCTTAAAGGCCGCAGATGTTGAAACACTAGGTGAGTTGGTTAAGTTCAATAAGAATGATTTGTTGAAATTCCGTAACTTCGGTAAAAAGTCGCTCACTGAACTTGATGAACTGCTTGAGAGCTTGAACCTTTCATTCGGTATGGATATCACAAAATATAAATTAGATAAAGAGTAAGTAAACGATGAGACATAATAAGAAATTCAATCATTTAGGTCGTACAAATACTCACCGTGACGCAATGCTTTCGAATATGGCTTGTTCTTTGATCAAGCATAAGAGAATCTTTACTACGACAGCAAAGGCAAAAGCGCTACGTAAGTATGTAGAACCACTTATCACGAAGTCTAAGGAGGATACAACTCACTCTAGACGTGTGGTATTTAGCAATTTGCAAGACAAATTTGCTGTAACAGAGTTGTTCAAGGAAATTGCTCAGAAGATCGGTGATCGTCCGGGTGGTTATACCAGAATTATCAAGACTGGTAACCGTTTAGGTGACAACGCAGCTATGTGCTTTATTGAGTTAGTAGACTATAACGAAAATATGTTGAAGGATACAGCCGCTAAGAAAGCTCCTAAAACAAGACGTTCTCGTAAAAAAGCAACAGCATCGGTTGCAGAAGCTCCTACAGCTGAAGCAGCTAGCGAGGAAAAAGCAGCTGAATAAGCAAGTTTTTTATAATCATATAAAAAAAGCGATTCGTACACACGGATCGCTTTTTTTGTTGAGGTATAGTGCAAATATAGCAGTGTAAAGAAATATGAAGTTTATAATTGTTTTTATTGTATGCTTTGAAGAGCCTCCTGCGCTACCTTATTAGAAGGATCGATCTCTAAGACCTTATTCCAGTATATTTTTGAATTGTCCAGATCTTTTTGAGGTAATAGAAATAGCCCAGATAACGATAGTATTCGGCTAGTTTCACTGCTTTTGAGAGATTCTCTAAAGATGGTTCATATTGCTGAGTCGCATTTAATAAGCGGTCTTGGTATAAATAATCTTGCCAAATGAACTTTCCATTAGGCGTGTTGAAAAATCCAGAGGTTTGTTGTATGCCATTATCATAATCTTTCGTCTCGAAAGCGTTGTACAAATTCAGACGTTGCGGTAAGAAATTATCCGGTTCAGTGGAAAGCCCTTTTGCGATGACTTCTCCATCCTCTTGATCAAAAGAGTATCCGGTATGGTGATTATCATCAATATGATCTTCACAAGAAGAGCACAGGCAAGCTTTATATTCCGGAGGGACAGATGCGGTATCCGCATAAATGAACTCCCCTTTGCCAAACAGCAGGAATAAATCTAGAAGAGTCAATAGTGGTAAGTACCTTTTTCATCTTAGTATGAGTATATTCTTTCATAAACAACAAAAGCTTTTTTTGAAAGGTTTAGGCAAATAGTAAAAATCATCTATTAAAAGATTGAAAAACTCGATAGGCTTCCGCAAACATTCCTTGCTTGGCTATTGTTATATTTGTGAAAAAGAAAAGTAAGACATCATTGAACAACTAATAAAACAAATATAGTAATATGGAAATTGTAAAAGTAGTAGGTAGAGAGATACTTGATTCACGTGGTAACCCGACAGTAGAAGTAGACGTACATTTGGCTTCCGGCGCATTCGGTCGTGCGGCTGTACCTTCTGGCGCCTCTACCGGTGAGAACGAGGCTATCGAGTTACGCGATGGCGATAAGAATCGCTACGGTGGCAAAGGCGTTCTCCGTGCCGTGGATAATGTAAATAAGGTAATCGCTCCCGCCATTTTAGGAATGAGCGCCTTGAATCAAAGAGAGATAGACCATAAGTTGCTGGATTTGGATGGTACAAAGACAAAATCAAATCTAGGAGCTAACGCTATGTTAGGTGTATCGCTTGCCGTAGCGAAGGCAGCGGCTAATTATCTGGATCTGCCTTTATATCGTTATATCGGTGGAACAAATACCTACGTGTTGCCGGTTCCTATGATGAACATTATCAATGGAGGTTCTCACTCCGACGCTCCGATCGCTTTTCAGGAATTCATGATTCGTCCGGTAGGTGCGAAGAGTTTCCGTGAGGGGCTTCGTATGGGCGCAGAGGTTTTCCATGCGTTGAAGAAAGTATTGCACGATCGTGGCTTGAGCACGGCTGTAGGTGATGAGGGCGGTTTCGCTCCGGCATTGGATGGTACGGAAGATGCCTTGAATTCTATTATGGCCGCTATCAAAGCCGCTGGATATGAGCCGGGCAAGGATGTGACGATAGCCATGGATTGCGCTGCTTCCGAGTTTTATCACGATGGTGTGTATGATTATACGAAATTCGAGGGTGAGAAAGGCGCTAAGCGTAACGCCCAGCAACAAGTCGCTTATCTGAGTGAGTTGGTGAACAAATACCCGATTGATTCTATCGAGGATGGTATGGACGAGAATGACTGGGCCGGTTGGCAAATGCTAACCTCCACGCTAGGCGGAAAATGCCAGTTGGTAGGTGATGACCTATTCGTTACAAACGTAGAGTTCTTGAAGAAAGGTATCGAGAAGGGTTGCGCGAACTCCATCTTGATCAAGGTAAACCAGATCGGTACATTGAGCGAGACATTAGACGCTATCGAGATGGCCCACCGTAATGGCTATACATCCGTGACTTCCCACCGTTCCGGTGAGACAGAGGATGCTACGATCGCCGATATCGCCGTAGCTACCAACAGCGGACAAATCAAGACCGGCTCCTTAAGCCGTTCCGATCGTATGGCGAAATACAACCAGTTGCTTCGTATCGAGGAGGAATTGGGTTCCTTGGCTGTTTATGGTTATAAGACTTATAAGAAGTAATTTTCATTATTTGCTTGAGAAATGGGGGAGTTCACCTATCAAGGTGGACTCCCTTTTTCTTTTTAGTGGAAAAAACGAAGCAAACCTACTAATCAATAGCCAGCCTGCTCCAAACATTTAATGATTATAAATCTATTGCCCTAAATAAGAGAGTGAATGTTGTATCTCTTCTCTAGAGACCGAGAAGTTCCTGTTCCCGGCCAATTTATTTAATACGAGTGTGCCTATGTTTTCTGCGCTTTCCTTATCCGGGAACGCAATTACCGTATCAATAGAGGGAATGGTGGGTTGGTAAATCAACACCTTTCCGTTCATCCTAATCTGGTACCCCCAGCCATCCCCCGATTGAAATGTTTGCAACTCCAGTTGCCGCCCGGGAGAAGACCCCATTTCTTCACCCCGGAAAAAAGATAAATAAAACAGTAATACCGGCAGTACCACTAGGCCCGGTACGAACCAAGCCCGTCCTTTCTTAGTATTCATCATCGTCATATTCATTCGGGTGAAATTCCCAAATATCATCAAATTGAGTGGTACCACTTTTGCCGGATACTACGAATCCTTTCTCGCCAGAGGAGAAAGATGCTGTCGCCGTACGGGCAGTTCCCTTGAATTTAGCTACGTTTTCCCATAGATCGGTGGCCGGATAATATTTCCAAGTGTCGCTACGTAGGCTTCCGCTCTCACCGCAAGTCAGATAAGCGGCTCCATCAATCACGAAAGCAACCCCGTTCGTACGTGTGATCGTATAATCATCGTCATAATCCTCGTCCGAGGAATCCGATATATCCCTAAGTTGGGTCCATGATTCCGTGCTGGGATCGAATTTCCAGAAATCGTCTACATATTCGCCGTTATTTTGTCCGCAACATACATAAGCGATTCCATTTATCACGAAGCTGGTAGCGCCCTGACGCTTTGTCCCGCCGATACTGATCGTTTGCGTCCAGCTATTTGCCACCGGATTAAAGGCATAAAAGTCTTTTAGGTAATTCCCGTCGTATCCGCATCCGATATACGCTTTACCGTTTACCCCGAAGGCCACGGCTCCATATCGGCCCGAGCCGGGGAAATCCGCTTTCTGTGCCCACGTATTGGTGGTCGGGTTAAATTCCCAGAAGTCGTTCAAGTAATTGGTACCGTCGTATCCGGTTCCCAGATATCCCTTTTCATCTACCGCCATAGCTACGGCCGAATTGCGGGCGGTTCCGGGAAAGTCCGCCTTTTGCGTCCAAGTATCTCGTTCCATATCATATTCCCAACAATCCGATAAACGATTTTTTCCGTCGTTTCCGCAAATCAGATATCCTTTGTTACCGATCGTGAAAGAGGAGGCGTAATTTCGCGCCAATCCGTCCATGTCAGAGACACGGTACCACTTACCGATCAAATCATCGTCATCGTCATCACTGCAAGCGCTGATGATGACAGGAAGAAAAGCGATCAAGAATACAAGAATCCTTTTGTGTATCATTCTAACTACGTATTTTGTTTTTACGGAAGCAAAAGAACGAGGGTTTTACGAGACCCACAAATTAAATCGGTAAACATACGGTTTTTATCGGTGAATAAGCCGGATTGATAGGTTAGGGCCTCGAATGGTTTTGAAATCGGTTTCATCTTCAGTATCGGGCCGTTTACAGAGGAAACCGGTGGGTTCATGGGTTTATCTTGCCGGGTTTTGCACTAAATACGTTCTTTGCCATCGGATTGATAAAAGATTATTCGCTTATTAAATAAGAAGTATGGTTAGAACATTCTTTGCTTTGGGGGGCTTGATGCTCTGTCTGGGACTGTTTTCCTGTTATGACGAGAACGGTACGTATGGCAGCGATCTGGTGGACTCCGCTTTCCGTAACGTTCGTATAGATACCAGCACGGTCGTAGTGACCTCGGTATTGATCGACTCGTTGGAGACATCTGGTAAGAACGTCGCTTTGGTAGGCCGGTACAAACATTCATTATGGGGAGTCGTCTCGTCGCATAGCTTTATCGCTTATGAAAGACCTAGCTATGGGACTGATCCGGACGAGACGGTCGTACTGGACTCGCTAGTCCTGTCTCTCGCTTTCGACGGTCGCTTTGTAGGAGACACGACCCTCCAACAAACCCTCTCGATTTATCAGCTAACGGAGAAGATCGTCTTAAACGATAACGGGTATTTATATAATAATAGCAGTGTCTCTTACGCTCCCGAGGCTTTGGCGGTCTGCTCATTTAAACCGAAGCCGAAGGGGGGGGAGAAACTGGAAGTCCGTCTTCCCGATGCGCTAGGGCAAGACCTCTTGTCCCGTTTTCATGCGCAGGATCAAGCGGTGTCCGAGGAGCGCTTTGAGGATTATTTCAAAGGGGTGGCGATCGTGCCGGACTTGGCGGGAAGCGAGTCTCTGCTGACTTTCACGGTAGCCGATTCCTCCGCCGCTTTAGTCCTGCATTATCATTTGTCCGATGAGCTTTCCACAGAGAAGGAATTATGGTTCTTCCCGAATACGGATACCCAGTTCAATCATATTGACCATGACCGTAGTGGAACGGATATGGCAGGATATCCGATGAAAGGAGTGGAGATACCTTCGGCCGAGCTTGGTAACCGGGGCGTATTATTCGGAGGCTTGGGTTGGTATACCCGTCTGGAATTCCCGTATTTGAATAATCTGATGCAACAAGGCACGCAAGTGGAGATTGAGAGCGCTTTACTTAAGATTTATCCCGAGCAAGGCACTTATTCGGATTACAATACCTTGCCGGACAGCCTCTACCTATATATCGCCGATGAGAATAATGTGGTGACGGATGCCGTGACCGATTATCTCGGTTCCGAGGTTCAACGAGGTACGCTATCGGAAGACAATACGTTTAACGAGAACACCTATTATTATTTCGACGTGACTCAATTCATGCAAGAGGAGCTAGGTGCCTTTGGCATGTATAAGCATAATCTTCAGTTGGTTTTTAATAGTGATGATTACACCGGCACGTTCAAGAACTTGACGTTTAACGATCAGGGAGGACGTAACCCGGTCACCCTACAACTCATTTATAAGGTCTATGAAAGTTACTAGATACCTTCTTTACCCTTGCCTCTTGATGGCGGCAAGCGCATCCGCACAGAATGCGATGACTTCCTCACCTTACTCGATGTTTGGACTGGGTGAGATGGCTTCCGGTTTATATGGTCAAAATACCTCGATGGCGGGTGTCACTGTCGGCATGCGAGAAGGGATGCTGATGAATATAGAGAATCCTGCCGGATTGACGGCGTTGGATAGTTGTAAGTTGTTCGCTGAGGCATCTGCCTTCGTGAAGAATGAGCGATACCGCTCAGACGGGAGCTCTAGCAACGCATTCACCGGAAATTTCTCCGCTTTCTCATTGGGAGGGCGTATCATGCGACGGTGGTATATGTCCGCCGGGGTAACTCCTTATAGTTTCGTTGGGTATTATTTTAAGTCCTCGCAAGAGTTGGAAGGATCTCCCGGCACCTTTGTAACCAGTACGTTTTCGGGGACAGGCGGACTTTCCAAGGCTTTCCTCTCCCAAGGTTTTTCATTGACCAAGCATCTATCAGTCGGTATGAATCTTAATTTTATCTTCGGAAATATGACACAGAATGAGATACAAAGTGCGATGACAGTGTCAAGGGAGATGTCCGGCCGCTCTTTTTACGCCGATTTCGGTTTACAATATCATCGTCCGATCGCCCGGGAAACCTTTCTAACGGTCGGCGCCATTTACGGTTATAAGCAACGGATCTCATTGAAAAATACGGTGACGGTGACGGGAAGCAGCACGGAAACCCCCTATAACCAGAAAAGGGTGACACAATATCTACCTCAATATATAGGCATCGGTAGCTCATTGGCGCATAAAAAATGGACGTATGCGTTGGACTATCTATTCCGGCAATACGGGGTATTGAACTCGAGCGATAGCCGGGTAAAGTTCCGGGATTCGCATGAGCTGCGCTTGGGCGTATGCTATTTCCCGAATGGATTTAGCTCCAGCAGTTATTGGAAACGGATGTCTTATAAAGCGGGTGTTTCTGTTTCCACGCCTTACCTGCGGTTGAAAGGACAATCCGGCGGGGCGTATCGGGTAAGCGTCGGCTTGGGATTACCCGTCCTGAATGGCCGTATCAATACGGCGTTTTATTACGATCGTCTCCAATTGCAAGGGAATGCGTTGCGAAGAGATATCATGGGCTTTACGGTGACCTATACATTAAGCGAGAAGTTCTGTCTTATGCTGATATAGGTAGACACATTCAATAACAATAAAATGTGTAATTATTATGCGCAAAAAACATGAGCATTACAGCGAAGAAGAGAAATTGCATCTTCTTCATTCTTATTATCA
>NZ_JAMOKM010000025.1:0-58604 GCF_023656665.1 Parabacteroides sp. B2-S-102
CGCTCCGGAATCCGTTTATCGTAGTCCAAAGTCATACTTCTATTGACGGTATCGATCCGGAAAATTTCTTTTCCTAATACTTGTACTACTTGTTGAATTATGTAAATCTCTCAAAGAACTCTTTTGTCGCTTTCGTTTTGCGAACGTGGATGCAAAGATAAGTGTTTTTCTTTTAAACTTCCAAATTATTTCAGAACTTTTTTCAAGAAAAATTTGTTTCATTATTTCGGTATCGCCGTTCTCTCTCGAATGCGGGTGCAAAAGTAACGCTATAAAACATAACCTCCAAACATTTTCGGCATTATTTTTCAAGTTTTTTCTCATGGCTCAACAATCCTTACGTTTAATGTACGCACACGATAAAGGCACATATATTTATCTGTACTGATGTTGACAATATCTGGATGGGCATGGAAATAGGTTTCAAGTTTCAAGGTTTCACGAACCCCTTTTCCTCACACACGCACAAGTACATATAATACAGTTCCTCATGATCGCTCCGTCCGCCTCGGGTAAAAACATCATGTCGTGGCTACGCAAGTTCTTCGAGGCTATCCATCCCGCATAACAAACATAAAGGGATTTATTTGAAACCTATATAATGTACGTATCGTGTGTGTGAAGAAAAAGGTTTCATGAAACCTTGAAACTTGAAACCTGCCTATAGTCATTTTTTAATTCGATACACGCATAAGCAAAGAAGAGCCATACGATAGACTTAATTCCTTCAAGCCAATGACTTAAATCAAAGAACGCAAAGAGCTAAGTCATCAAGCGCAAAGACTCAACTTCTCATCCCCCAAGTTCCAAGTCCTTTATGCACCTTAATCCACAACTAATTAAAAAATCTGATAACAGAACACGAATGTCCGCTCTCATCAGTCCGACACATTGAAGCGTATTCCCACAGGATCATCATATTGTTTTTGCAGCTTATAAAGCTCGTCTCGCATGCGTTTCATCACTGCCTCGTAACTGGGCTTACCGTAAAGGTTATTCATCTCGTGGGGATCTTCTTGGAGGTCGTAAAGCTCCCATACGTCGATGTCGTTGTAGAAATGGATCAATTTATAACGATCGTCACGTACGCCGTAATGACGCTTCACGGAATGCTCGGCGGGATACTCGTAGTAATGATAGTAAAGGGAGTTACGCCAGTTCTCCGGCCGCTCGCCTTTCAGCAAGGGAAGCAAGGACTCGCCTTGGATGTCGGCTGGGATGGGGGCTCCGGCCAGTTCCAAAAAAGTGGGGGCGTAATCAATATTCTGCACGAGCTGCGGGATATCACCCTTCTTGCCACCCGGCAGACGCATCAGCAACGGGGTGCGGAAGGATTCCTCATACATGAAGCGCTTGTCGAACCAGCCATGCTCGCCCATGTAGAAGCCTTGGTCGGAGGTGTAGACGATCAACGTGTTATCCAGCAAATCGTTCTTCTCCAGATAATCGAGCACGATACCGATGTTCCGATCCACGGAATGGATCACCCGAAGGTAATCGTGCATATAACGCTGGTATTTCCACTCGGCCAGCTCCTTACCCGTGCGTTTCTTCGCCTTGAAGTCTTGGATGATCGGATCGTAATAGGCGTCCCAAGCGGCTTTCTGGTCCGGATTCATGCGGTTATAAAGCTCACGGCCGTACTTCTCCAGATCGGCGTTGGAGGAATGGATCTCGTTCTCCTTATCGGCCATTTTCAAGTCGTATACGATATCCATATCCTTGATGATGCTCATCTCCTGCTCCGAGGCGGCGATGCGGCCGGCGTAATCGTCGTAGAAGTTCTCGGGCAGCGGGAAGGTCACATCATCGTAAAGACGCAGGTCGCAGGTATCGGGCATCCAAGTACGGTGCGGGGCCTTATGGTGCAGCAGGAGGCAGAAAGGCTTGCTCTTGTCTCGTTTATTGTCCAGCCAATCAAGAGCCAGATCGGTCGTGATGTTCGTGGCGTACCCTTCGATCTGACGCTTCTCGCCGTTATCGATGAAGATGGGGTTATAGTAATCGCCTTGGCCTACGAGGATGTTCCAGTAATCGAAACCGGTGGGATCGGAGGTGAGGTGCCATTTACCGATCATGGCGGTTTGGTAGCCAGCTTTACGCAATAGCTTCGGGAAGGTCTGCTGCGAGCCGTCGAAGGTATGGGCGTTATCGATGAAGCCGTTCTTGTGGCTGTGCTTGCCGGTCAGCATGCAGGCACGGCTGGGGCCACTGATGGAGTTGGCTACGAAGCTATTGGTGAAACGTACGCCCTCGTTTGCGATGCGGTCGATGTTGGGGGTTTGGATGTATCGCTTGTCGTAGGCACTGATGGTTTGGAAGGAGTGATCGTCCGTCATGATATAAAGGATATTCATGGGCTTGGCGGGCTGCCCGGACGTATTCTCTTTTTGGCTACAGGAGGTGGAGGCTATCGCCGCCAGACCTGTCAGAATGAATAGTTTATTTGTTTTCATGTATTCCGCTTAGATTTATGTTGTTTTGATTGATTTTGCCTAAATACACTCAGCTACAGACTTGTAGAGACAGGGCATGTCCCGTCTCTACAATTGGTGATATTAACCTTGGTGGTATTAGCCGAGGAGGTCTTTCAGCTTGCCTTCGGATTGCAGCTTCACGATCAACTCGCCAAACAGAGTATTCGTCCAAGCGAACCACGAGCGGGTGTAATCGGAAGGATTGTCCTTATGGAAAGACTCGTGCATGAAGCCCGTGCCTCCGTCCGTATCACGAAGCGTCTCTATGCAATACCGGATCTCCTTCTCGTCGTTGGAAGTCGTAGCACGCATGATCAAGCTCATCGGCCAGATATAGTTGAAACCGATATGCGGACCGCCGATGCCCTCGCCGGCCTTTCCCTTGAAGAAGTAAGGATTGGAAGGACTCAGCACCAAGCGGCGGGTATTCTGGTAAACCGGGTCGTTCACGTCCACGCAACCCAAGAACGGCAAAGCCAGCAAACTCGGTACGTTAGCGTCGTCCATGAATACCTGTCCACCATAACCATCCACCTCGAAGGCGTATACCTTACCGAATTCCGGATGCTCCACGATAGCGTATTTCTTCACGGCCTCCTCTACCTCACCCGCCAACGCCTCGCAACGGCCGGCCAAGTCCGTGTTATTTCTTACGACACGAAGAATCTCAGCCACCTGACGAAGCGAGGTGATAGCGAACAAGTTCGATGGTACCAAGAAGCCGAACAGCGTAGCGTCGTCGGAAGGACGGAAAGAAGAGACGATTAGGCCCACCGGGTTCACTGGGCTACCCCAACCATCGTTCAAGAGGGTATCGCCTTGGCGGTCCGTCACACGGGAGAAACGGTACGGCCCGAGGCTATCCTTGCGCTGTTGCTCACGGAAGGTACGGTAAACGGCCTCCATTGCCTGCTCCCATTTGCTGTCGAATACGGAGGTATCGCCAATCTCTTTCCAATAATGATACGCCAAGCGGATCGGGTAGCAAAGCGAGTCGATCTCCCATTTACGCTCGTGAAGCTCTTTCTTCATCTCCGTGCGGTCGCTCTCCCACTCGCTCCCGGTAGGGCCTTCGTTGAAGCCGTTAGCGTAGGGATCGATCAGGATGCAGGCGGTCTGGCGATTGATAGCTCCGACCAGCATTTGCCGCAAGTCCTTATCCTTCTTCGCCAAGGTGACGAAGGGGTAAACCTGCGCCGAGGAGTCACGCAACCACATGGCGTGAATATCTCCGGTGATCACGAACGTATCCGGCTTGCCGTCTACCATCTTGAACTCACAGGTCGTGTCCAAGGTATTCGGGTAGCAGTTCTCGAACATCCAAGCCAGCTTCGTGTCCTTGATACGGGCCTTGGAAGCCTTCAGTTGCTCCTCTACCGCCTTGGAGGTAAACTTACGGGCCTCGGGAGCCGGGCGCTTGCTGGCGTAATCGCCGGTCACCTTAGAGGCGATCGTGCTAAAACTCTTTTTATTGTCGGGCGTACTCACGGCGGAGTATACCTTCTCGCCAACCAACAGGCCGGCCAAGGAAATAGATCCTGTTTTCAGGAAATTACGTCTTGTAGTCATTTATATAGTTTTTATGGTATTATATTCCAGTGGCAAAGTTAAGAAAAAAAATAAAGGCTCCCAATCCTTTTCGGACCGGAGCCTTCGCCAACTCAATAATTCCTTAAATTAGCCTAAATACGATTTTAGAAGCTTGCTACGAGTTCCTTGTCTTAATCTTCTGATTGCTTTTTCCTTGATCTGGCGGACACGCTCTCTAGTGAGGCCAAATTTGTCGCCAATCTCTTCCAATGTCATTTCCTGACAGCCAATACCGAAAAACATCTTGATTATCTCACATTCTCTTTCGGTCAGTGTAGCAAGCGCTCTATCAATTTCCTTAGCCAATGACTCGTTCATTAACGACCGGTCCGCAATAGGAGCGTCATCGTTCACAAGCACATCCAAAAGGCTGTTGTCTTCGCCTTCCACGAACGGGGCATCCACGGAAATATGACGTCCGGACACCTTCAAGGTATCGGAAATCTTATCCACCGGGATATCCAACTCATCAGCAAGTTCCTCTGGAGACGGTCTGCGCTCGTTTTCCTGCTCGAACTTGGAGAAGGCCTTGCTGATCTTGTTCAGCGAGCCTACTTGGTTCAACGGAAGACGCACGATTCTTGACTGCTCTGCCAAAGCTTGCAGAATAGATTGGCGAATCCACCATACAGCATAGGAAATAAACTTGAAACCTCTCGTCTCATCGAATTTCTCGGCAGCCTTGATCAAGCCTAAGTTACCCTCATTAATAAGGTCGGGCAAACTCAAACCTTGGTTCTGATATTGCTTAGCCACAGAAACGACGAAACGGAGATTCGCACGGGTCAATTTCTCTAACGCCCTACGGTCTCCTCTTTTGATAGCCTGTGCCAATTCCACTTCCTCTTCTACCGTGATAAGATCTTCTCGACCAATCTCTTGAAGATATTTATCCAGCGAAGCGCTTTCGCGGTTGGTAATGGACTTTGTGATCTTTAATTGTCTCATTCAATTTGTTTAATTGAGAATACGGGGTGCAAAGATAACCATTTTTGTTGAAAGAATTGGCTGGATGCACCCCACATCCAGCCAATTAAAAACCTTTAACAATCTTTTCACACCTATAAGACTACAGTCCTTGTTTATCTTATTCGGCAAGATCTATCGCATAGTACTTCGTACGTCCGTTCGGGTAGAAGCCTTTAATGAAGAGGCCTTGATCTTCCGTACGTCCTTGAAGTATGCTTTCCACAATCTTTTCCAAGTCTTCCGGAGCAGAGATCTTCTGGTTGTTTACAATCATGATAATGAAGCCTTTCTTTATACCGGCGTCTTTCAGTTTGCCGCTGGTCAGACCGGTGACCTCGATACCATAACTTACACCTAACTTACGTTTCTGCTCGTCGTTCAAAGCCTTGAACGCTGCGCCCATAACCTCTGCGCTGTCGCCACCCTTCACGACCTTGGTGCTACCTTGCGCATTACGGAGTTCTACCGTGAATTTCTTCGTGCTACCGTTGCGGTTGATCGTCAACTCTACCTTGTCGCCCGGACGGTATTTGCTGATCTGCTCTTGCAAAGCGCTAGACGATTTGATCTTCACGCCGTTCACAGCTACAATCACGTCACCCTTCTCGATTCCGGCTTCCTTAGCGGAGCTGCGCTCGGCGAAACCACCTACGTAAGCGCCCTCGAATACTTTCACTTTCTCTTTCTCAGCGTCGGGCACGTATTGCGGGTCTTGTATCAATACGCCTAATACAGCACGCTGCACGGTTCCAAATTGCTTCAAGTCGTTAGCCACCTTACCGGCGATGCTGATAGGCACGGCGAAAGAGTATCCGGCGAAGTTACCGGTCTCAGAGTAGATAGCGGTATTGATACCGACTAACTCGCCTTTCGTGTTCACTAGCGCCCCACCACTGTTACCCGGGTTCACGGCGGCGTCTGTCTGTATAAACGACTCGATCTTGCTACGATCCTTGCCACCGGCGCCGATGTTACCACGGCTCTTAGCGCTCACGATACCTGCCGTAACGGTAGAGGTCAAGTTAAACGGGTTACCTACCGCCAACACCCACTCACCTACTTTCAACTTCTCAGAATCACCAAAGGGGATCGTAGGTAAGTCGGTTGCCTCGATCTTGATCAAGGCGATATCTGTTGTCGGATCAGCCCCTATAATCTTTGCCGGGAATTTCCGGTTATCGTTCAAGGTAACCTCCAGCTCATCGGCTCCGTCGATCACGTGGTTGTTCGTGATGATATAACCATCCGTAGAGATAATGACACCCGAGCCGGCGCCCACACGAGGTTGCTGTTGCGGACGTTGGAACCCTCCACGGCCACCGAAGCCGAAGAAATACTCGAACGGGTCCATATACTGCTGACCGCCGTCCCCGTTAGAGGCTTGCGCATTAGCCGTGGCCTTGATATGGACAACCCCGTGGATGGCGCTCTCGGCGGCCGTAGTGAAATCGATATTCTCGGCGGCCACGGTTCCATAATTCGTCAATCGGTACGGTTGCTTGAAGGTATTCTCAACTCCGGAGGCCAACTCCGCCGGACGTTGATTCTTATTCATCAGGTAAGTACTCGTTCCGATCGCGGCACCAGAACTAATGGCTGCTATCAGAGCAACACCAAGCACATTCTTCCAGATATTTTTCATACTTTTCTTATTTAATTAAACACTTAAATTTAACAGTTTCTTTACGGCAAAGAAAACTCAAAAATTGTGCGGATATTCCATTTCCATCGTATTTTTTATCACTTTTAACGAGGCATCACAGAGGCTTAACCGCACTTAACAGTACTGTGTATTGCAAAGTACCTTTTTAACAATTAAACAGCAGACGAATTGACAGTTGACATGCGATAACTGACAGTCGACAATTGATAAATGACAGTCGGTTACTGGCAATCTAGAATCCCTGTTCGTATAAAAAAACACCTAGGAGACAGAATATGTTTACGGCTGAAAAAGAAAATGTTATCCTATCTCTCCGATGCGTCTCCAAAATAATTGTCAACCGCCGACCGTCAACTGTCAACTAAAATACCTATCTTTGTCCTATCGCAGTCTGCCGGTCTGTCGCTCACCTTCGGGTGTGAGGAAAGTCCGGGCAACACAGAGCACCATACTTCTTAACGGGAAGCTGTCCGTGAGGGTAGAGTAACGTAACAGAGAATAACCGCCGGACTCGTCCGGTAAGGGTGAAAAGGTGAGGTAAGAGCTCACCGGGTCCCGTAGCGATACGGGATGCCGTACGTCTTATGGGTTGTAAGGTCATGTATACCGGCGCATGTAGGATGGCTCGTCCGATGCCGGGGGGTAGACCGCTAAAGCTTACCGGCGACGGTAAGACAAGATAAATGGCAGGCGCCTCTTTCCAAAGAGGTACAGGACCCGGCTTATAGGCAGACTGCTTTTTTTATTTGCCAATTAAATCATGTGCCGATATGCCCAAAAACAAGCCACGGGAAGAAAAGAAACCTATTGGAGAACGGATCAGCGCATTATTAGCACGAACCATCCGTTTCGTTACCTACGACATTTGGCGGATTACCGAGAATGAAGTTAGTGGGCTGAAGGAGATTTATATCAATATCATCAAGACGGTCATACTCGCCGTGCGGGGTTTCCAGAGCGAGAACCTGCAAACCAAGGCGTCGGCGCTTACCTACAGCACCTTGTTATCTATCGTACCTTTGCTGGCCGTATTATTAGGTATAGCTAAGGGCTTCGGTTTCCAAGGGACGGTACGGCAGGAGTTGTTCGATTATTTCCCCGGGCACGAGATGGAGCTGAACAAGGCGTTCGAGTTCGTGGAGAGCTATCTGGCGCAGGCGCAGGGGGGAGTGATCATCGGGGTCGGTTTGATTTTATTGTTTTATACGGTGATCAACTTGATCTCGTCCGTGGAGGATACGTTCAACGACATCTGGCAGATCCAGAAATCCCGTCCGTGGTACCGGAAGATATCCGATTATCTGGCCTTATTCCTCGTGCTGCCGGTGCTGATGACGGCATCCAGCGGTTTGTCCATCTTCATGTCTACCTTGCAGAACTCGTTCTTGGGGCAATACTTGTTTTTTACGCCACTCGTAGAGCTGTTCTTGCATATAGCGCCTTATATTATCACGACATTGGCTTTCACGGGGCTGTACGTCTCCCTGCCGAATACGAAAGTAAGGTTCGTGAACGGGTTGGTGGCAGGCTTTATCGCTGGTTGCGCCTTCCAGTTGTTCCAATTTATTTATATCAGTGGGCAGATTTGGGTGAGCAAGTACAACGCTATTTACGGTAGTTTTGCCGCACTGCCTTTGTTGTTGCTTTGGTTGCAGCTTTCTTGGTTGATTTGCTTGTTTGGCGCAGAGCTGTCGTACGCCTCCCAGAACGTGAAGAAATTCAGCTTTGAGAGGGACAGCAAAAGTATCAGCCGCCGGTACAAGGATTTCTTGACCTTGCTGATCGCCTCGCTGATCGTCAAACGGTTCGTGAAAGGCGAGAAACCCTATACGGCCGACGAGCTATCCGACGCTTACCGCATCCCTATCCGCATAACGACACAGATCTTATACCTGCTCACGGAGTTGAACATCATCATCGAGGTGAACTACGGGAATGACGACCGTGTGGCATACTACCAGCCGGCGATCGATGTCAATAAGATCACGGTCAGCTACCTGCTGACCCGCATGGACGAGTATGGCTCCGAGAACTTTAAGATTGACACGAGCAAGCTTTTCAGCAAGGAATGGAAAGCCCTGCTGAAGACACGTGAGGATATGATAAAGGCAAACGACAATATCCTGCTGAAAGACCTATAGGGAATTGAAAATTGAGAATTGAGAATTAATACAGGAAATAGGGATTTGACGAGTGGGGCGGTATGGAAGGTGATCCTGCGTTTCGCTTTCCCTTTGCTGATCGGCAATCTGCTGCAACAACTCTATAACGTGACCGACAGCGTCATCGTCGGGCAGTTTCTGGGGAAAGAGTCGCTGGCGGCGGTATCGGCTTCCTTCTTCATCTATTACTTTATTATCTCGCTGGTGATCGGTATCGGGAGCGGTACGTCGGTGGTGATCTCACAGTTTTTCGGGGCGAAGGAGTTCGATAAGGTGCAGAAGGCCTTCTCCTCTTTCTTTATCTTCATGTTGGTCGCAGGGGTATTGCTGTCCATAGCGGGAATTATTTTTGCCGAGCCGATGTTCAGGCTGACGAACACACCGGAGGACGTGATCCCGCAGGCGGTCGCTTATTTTAGGATTTATGTAGGGGGTACGTTCTTGTTTGTCACTTTCAATAGCATTATCTCCATATTGCGGGGTGTCGGGGAGTCCGTGCGCCCCATGCTGTTTATCCTGCTTACCACGATTTTGAATATAGCCTTGGATTTACTCTTCATTGTCGTTTTCAAATGGGGGATCGAAGGGGCGGCACGGGCTACGGTGATCGCCCAAGGGATCGGCATGTGCGTGGCCCTAGGCTACGTGAACAACACCCATCCCCTGCTCTCTATCAAGAAACAGGATTTATTGTTCGATATGGGACTGTTCAAGGAAGGGCTCCGCATCGGGCTTCCCTCCAGCGTACAGCAATGTGCCATCTCGCTAGGATTGATTGCCTTACTGGGGATCGTGAACAGTTTCGGCACGGATACGCTCACCGCTTACGGGGCAGCGGGAAAGATCGACACGATCATCATCCAAGCGGTATTGACCCTCTCTGGGGCGCTAGCTGCTTTCTGCGGGCAAAACATCGGAGCTGGGCACTTGGACCGGGTACGTGACGGGGTACGATTCGCCATGCTTGTCAACCTATTGCTGGGTCTAGCAACCTTCACGGCCATCTATTTCTTCGGGGACAAGATGATGCTGGCTTTCACCAAGGACCCGGAGGTGATCCGGATTGGCAAGGAATATTTATTGATCATGGGAGGATTCTTTATCGTACACGGCGGCTTGAACGTCTTCAACGGGGCATTACGGGGAGCTGGCGATACCCTGTTCCCAATGGCAGTAAGCATCACTTGTCTTTGGCTGATACGCATTCCCCTCGCCTATTGGTTTAGCTCTATCTGGGGACGGAGCGGTATCTGGTGGGCCATCGGCGCCAGCCTTTGCATCGGGCTTACAATCACCTATATCTATTATAAATTGGGATTCTGGAAGAACAAAGGGCCTTTACGGAAGAAATAAGCATAGCTTATTATTCGTTTCCATCGGGGTCGCATCGCCCGATCGCTTGATTGAATAGAGAAAAAGTCCTCAAGTCAATGACTTGAGGACTTTTTAGTTGCGGAGGCAAGACTCGAACTTACGACCTTTGGGTTATGAGCCCAACGAGCTACCACTGCTCCACTCCGCGATATAGTCGCTATCATTTCTTGATTGCGAGTGCAAAGGTATATATTACATTCCAAACTTCCAAACATTTTCAAGAAATATTTTCAATTTGTTTGCGTACACCCTTCGCTATCGGGCAGTGAAGCCTTGTTAAGCAGCAATTTGACACTAGAAATTCTCGATCGTATCAAAACCGAATGGTTCATATAAATGCAGACGGTTTCTCAACGATTGTATCTCCGCCTGCAAATTCCGCATCCGGTCCAGCATATGATGAATGGCCTCGATTCCCTCGATGTTAATAGACAAGTCGTAATACATACGTGTGTATTGTTCCAGATCACGGAGCTGGGAAGAGAAGAGATACCTCTCTCCATCCGTGATATTAATGTCTATCAAACCTCCCTCTTCCAGCAAAATGATGAACGAAGGGTCTATATGGCATTTCTGGCAGTATTCACTGACAATAACTAAATCTGTTTGCATAATACACCTGTTTTTAATTTAGACTTTGTATTTCCCGGAACAAATCCTTCTGTTTCTCCGTCAAGTTGGTCGGCACCTCGATCGAGTACGTGACAATCAAGTCACCAAACTGCCCCTCCTTCTTGTAAACAGGGAATCCCTTACCTTTCAACCGGACTTTCGTATTGTTTTGCGTGCCCGGTTTTACTTTCAGTTTCACCTTGCTATCCAAGGTATCGATAATCTGCTCGCCACCCAAGACCGCCGTATAGAGGTTCAAGGGGACGGTCAGGTACAGATCGTCTCCCACCCGTTTGAAACGGCTGTCGTCCGGAATAATGAACGTGATGTACAAATCACCGGCAGGTCCTCCATTCATGCCCGGCCCGCCTTGGCCTTTCAGCTTAATGGTTTGCCCGTTGGCTACGCCGGCGGGAACCGTGATACGCAGGTTCTTGCCGTTCACGGTGATCACCTGCTTATGTGTCTTGGCCGCATCCATCAAGGATAAGTGCAATTCGGCCGTGTAATCCTGTCCACGGAATCCATGATTAGAACGGCCACCGCCACCCCGGCGGGAACCAAACATAGACTCAAAGAAATCCGAGAACTCTCCATCATCGCCGGAGGAGGACCAATACGTACCTCCGCCGTTCGAGAAGCCACCGCCAAAGCCGCCACCTTGCTGGCCATACTGCTTCCGTTGAGCCTCGAACTCATCCGCATGTTTCCAATTCTCCCCGTACTGGTCGTATTTCTTACGCTTTTCCGGATCGCTAAGCACCTCGTTCGCCTCATTGATCTCCTGAAACTTACGATGGGCGTCGGGATCGTTCGGATTCAAGTCAGGGTGATATTGCCGAGCCAACTTCTTATAGGCTTTCTTGATATCATCCTGAGAAGCGTCCTTGTTCACCCCCAAAATCTTGTAATAATCGATATAGGCCATAATCTGATATGTTTAGTCTATTTTTCTCATATAATTATATAACAATAAACATACCAAGGATAGTTTTGGTTAGTGAAAATTTACTTAAAACGTTTTTAATCGTACACGCACGGAATTAAGATTGTCCGTAGATAGAAAAGGCTCTAGCCGGGATCATCAGATACCGCTAAAGCCTTTTATGGATAGGAAATTCTTCGAACCTTATTTAAACTGCATCATCTTGCTGATATACTTCCCGACAATATCGAACTCTAGGTTCACTACCGTACCTTTCTCGATCTGGCAAAAGTTCGTGTTATCGTGCGTATAAGGGATGATAGCGACTTGGAAACTGTTTTGCTGGGAGTTGCATACCGTCAGACTGACGCCGTTCACGCAAACGGAGCCTTTCTCCACGGTCATATACCCCTGCCGGGCCATCTCCTTATCAAAAGCGTACTCGAACGTATAGTACCAGCTGCCGTCCGCCTCCTTCACCTCCGCACAAACGGCAGTCTGGTCCACGTGCCCCTGTACGATATGCCCGTCCAGACGGCCGTTCATCAACATGCTACGCTCCAAGTTCACCTTATCGCCCACTTTCAGGTTCCCGAGGTTCGAACGTTCCAAGGTCTCCTTGATAGCGGTAACCGTATACGTATCTTCCGTCATGCTTACCACCGTAAGGCAAACGCCGTTGTGAGCCACGCTCTGATCTATTTTCAGCTCATTCACGAATGAGCACTTCATCGTCAGATGAAGGTTTCCTTTATCGGATTGGAGGGCTACTACCTGAGCCGCTTCTTCTACAATACCTGAGAACATAATCAAATCGTTTTTAGTTTGTACTCCCAAAACTGTTATTTATTCATGGGCAAAGATAACGCCTTTGAGGTAATAAGCCCGATAAAAAGGAAGTTATTAAATGTTTTTAATTTACGATATTATTTATCGTCCAAGGAGACCAAATCATACCGCTGGCTTCCCATACCCAACGCCTCCGCATGCTCGACGATATGGATGCCATGGCGGGATTCCATGCGCTCGATCAAGTGGACACGGCCAGGGTCCGGCGAGGCGTAAACCAGATCTACGCAAGCCTTATCCAAGGCCACGGGATCGAGTGAGGCTAGCATACCGATATCCGCCATTTTCGGCTCTTCCGGGTTCGAATCGCAATCGCAATCTACGGAGAGTCGATTCATTACGCTGATATAAAGTATATTTTCGCCACAATGGGTAGTCACGGCCTTAGCCGCCTCGGCCATTGATTCCAAGAAATGATCCTGTTCGGGAAGGTTGTTCCACAAGTCGGTTTTCGTCTTACCCGCCGTATGTATCCAAGCCTTTCCGGCGGATGAGGCTATACCGATAGAGATATTTTTCAGCGCTCCCCCGAAACCGCCCATGGCATGTCCCTTGAAATGGGAAAGGACGACCGTAAAATCATAATCCAGATAATGGGAGCCTACGAAATCCTCTTTCAGGTGTTTACCGCCTTGAACCGGAAGAGCCACCTCGCCGTCGGCATCCATGATATCCACCTTAGCGATGGCCGTGAAGCCATGATCGGCGGCGGCTTTCAAATGGCTGTCGGTATCCGCGCGTCCGCCTCCGTAAGCCGTGTTACATTCCACGATCGTACCGTTTACTTTCTTTACCAAGTCTTTGATAAGTGTAGGTTGCAGGAAGTTATGGCCTCCCGGCTCTCCGGTAGAGAGCTTCACCGCCACTTTCCCCTTGGCCTTCCGTCCCAAGGCGTCGTAGAGACGGATCATGTTCTGAGGAGTGATATCTTTCAACATATATACCTTCGAAACTCCGGCAGAGGATTCGCTTTTCGCAATCTCCGGCCTCACTTCGCCTGCGATACTCTCTACAGGTATAGAACCTGCCACCATCCATGCGCCACCCATAACGACCGAACTCCGTATGAAGTTACGGCGTGACATTTTTTGTTTTGCTGTCATGATATAGAATTTAAATTCATATGTTTCTTATTTAATCGATACGCGAAGTTCTTTAAAAACTTGAAAAATAAGACTCCTTTACGAACAAAACGAATTTTGAAAGCCTAAAAACGAAATGGGGGTTGTTCACACGGCTCCGTATCCCGTATATCATTCTAAAACATTCCTTAAAGCCACTTGTTTCATAAATAGATTATCCTAATAATATAGATCTTATGAAATCAAAGAATTTAACACTGGCCTCTCTTTTCGCCGGCTTGTTCATGTTCATGAACCCTATGGGAAGCGAGGCGTGTACAAGGGCCGTTTACCTCGGGCCGGACGATATGGTCGTAACCGGACGTACCATGGATTGGAAAGAGGACCCGCAATCCAACCTGTATCTCTTCCCCCGGGGCGTACAGAGAAGGGGAGCGATATCCGATAATACCATCCAATGGACCTCGAAATACGGAAGCGTGGTGACCGCCGGGTATGATATCGGTACGTGCGACGGCATGAACGAGAAGGGACTTGTAGCCAACCTATTGTTCCTCACCGAGTCATCTTATTTCCGACCGGACGATAACCGCCCGGTTATGGGGCTTAGCATCTGGACGCAGTATGTACTCGATAATTTCGCCACGGTAGATGAGGCGGTTGCCGAGTTAAGCAAGGAGGTCTTCCGCATCGACGATCCGGATCTTCCGAACGGGGCGAAATCAACCTTGCATCTCTCGATCTCGGACGCATCAGGGAATAGCGCTATCTTCGAGTACCTAAATGGGAACTTGGTTATCCATGAGGGACGGGAATGCCAAGTCATGACGAATTCCCCTACATACGATAAGCAACTAACCTTAAACGACTACTGGCAACAGATAGGTGGCTTGGTCATGTTGCCGGGTACGAACCGGGCTTCCGATCGTTTCGTGCGTGCCTCTTTCTATATCCACGCCATCCCGCAGACAAGTAATTTCCGGGAAGCGGTAGCCGGGGTATTCAGCGTAATGCGTAACGTATCGGTACCTCTGGGAATCACGACCCCGGATCAACCGAATATCTCCTCTACCCGCTGGCGTACGGTAGCCGACCAGAAGAATAAGGTATATTACTTCGAGTCTACTTTAAGCCCGGATATCTTTTGGGTCGATTTCAAGAGCTTGGACTTCAAGGCAGGTACACCTATCAAGAAACTAACGCTCACAAACGGCGAGATTTACGCCGGAAACACCGCCAAAGATTTCAAGGACAGCAAGCCGTTACCGTTCTTGTTCGGGATCTGAAGGGCTAGAAAAACAGACAAGAATAAATAAGGGGAGGTATCAAAAGTCGGTATTTACTCCCCCCTTATTTTTAAACAAGCGTTATTACCTTTTATGATATGCTTAACAATTAAAGCCTATGCCTAAAGCTATCCACCGGATTCGACGTGGCAGCCCGGTAGCTCTGGAAAAAGACAGAGACAAACGAGATCACGAGGCAGAATAAGCCGGCAGCGATAAATATCAGCGGACTTAAACTAATACGATATGAATAATCAGACAGCCAATCTTTCATAAAGTACATAATAATAGGTATGGCGATCACGAAAGCGATCAGCACATAATTCAAGAACGTGAATACGAGCTTAACCAATATCTCCCGATTGCTGGAACCAAATACCTTTCGTACGGATACCTCCTGCGAACGCTGTTGGATAAAATAAGTGGACATCGCCAATAAGCCTAGCAAAGAAATAAGGATGGCGATTATCGAGAATACGATTACGATCTTTGCCAAACGGATTTGCGAGTCGAATGAGTTTTGTAAACGCTCATCCATGAAGTAAGCCTCAAACTCAAGTCCGGTCACTTTCTCATATACTTTACCGATAGCCTCCTTTGCGGCGAAAGGATCACCTTGTGTCTCGATCAAGATCATCCAAGGATCTTCATTATCTTTCAAGAAACGGAACATGACAGGGTTCATCCCTGTCGTCACATTTCCAAAGCAATAGAAATCCCGGACGATACCCGCTATCGCTATCGGTCTTTCTTGCCTGTCCAGCATAAAAGAGGCCGCATCCTCCGATAAGTTCATCTCACGCATCGCTTGCTCGTTTAGGAACCAGCCCTCTGTCGTTAAATGGTTATCACGCAAAATCTCCAATCCCAGCATATCGTAACACTCCTTATCCATAACGAATTGCTGAAAAGATATATTTTGCCCCTGATAAGTAGCAGTCCAATTATTACTACCGAATAAAGGCAATCCTTGAGTCTTCCCGACCCTATCTACGCATGACAAACCTTTCAACTCACCGACAAAAGCGGATAACTGCCTTTCATCCACCGACCGCATAGCCAATAAATTCTTCGTTTTATATCCGACAGGAGCGTTGATCATATGAACGATCTGACAAACCATCGTGATAGAGGCGGCGATCATCGTGATCGTGATCACATTCTGGAATACGATAAAGAACTTACTGAATACCATTTTCGTCTTAGCCCGGAACGTACCCCTTACCACCTCGATCGGTTTAGAAGAAGAAATAATGATAGCAGGCAGTAAGCCGGATAAAACTCCCACGGCAACCGTTAATGAAACCAGAGCCAATAGCCAGACAGGTCTACCCAATACATTCATATCGACACGTGTCTGCAATAAATCATTGACAAACGGCACGACCGCCAGCGCAAGGAGAACCCCGATAATCAAAGAAATAAACGTAAGCAAAGTAGACTCCAGCATCAAGCGCATGAATAACTCACCCCGTGAAGATCCCAAAAGGCGCCGGGTAGCCATCTCCTTCGCCCTGAAACCCGCTTGGGCAACCGTCAAGTTAATATAATTGATAACCGCAAAAATCAAGATAAGAAAACCTACGGACATCAGCACGATCACGAAACGCCAATCTCCCTTTCGCAAAGAAGAGTAAGAAGCGGCTTTCGCAAAATACTGCTCACTAAGCGGCAATATGCGTACCTCTTTTGCCGTCCCATATTGATACGGCCAATAAAACTCCTTGAACCAATGGGCCATATCCTCCGCACGAGAAGGGAAATCACTGCCCTCACGCACCAAGACAAAAGCCGATGTACTTCCGGCATTCCCCAATTGATCCGGAGCCAACGACCAGTTCAAATACCGAACCTGCTCCCAACGCACGATCACATCGGCTTCGGGAATAGAGGAATGAAGTAAATCCTCCACCACCCCGTTTATAGTAGCCGATATGGTATCGCCCACCACCAACTTCCGTCCCATCGGATCATCCGTTCCGAACATCTTACGGGCGAACGAAGAGGAGACCACCGCATAGTTCCCGGCGGCCAACGCTTGCTCACGAGTGCCTTGTAGCAACCGGAAATCAAAGAAATCGAAGAACGTAGAGTCTGCGAACATCACGTTTGCCTTCAGTTTCCGATCACCGGAAACTACAACTATATCACTCGAATTACCCGCCACTACCGGACAAACTTTTTCTACCTCCGGATAGCGTTCCTTTATCTTATAAGGAATGGCGGCTCCGGTGGCCATCCAATTTTCATTCCCGACCAGATAGATACGATCCGCCTTGGTATGGAATTTATCTGTAGACATCTCCTGTACCGTATAGACCGCTATCAATAACACAAACATCAACGATACAGACAGACCAAACACGTCTATCAGCGTATAAGCCTTATTCCTTCCGAGGAACTTGAAAAAGGACTTAAAGTTCAATAAATTATTCATGAATTATAAATTTTCAATTACTCAGATTTCAAGCAGTTCACCGGATTATCATTAGCCGTCTTGCGGGCATCCAGACAAACCACGGAATATATAATCAATAAGACACATACGCCGCAACCCAAGAATATGTACCATGACAAAGGTACTTTCTCCGTGAATTGCTCTTGCCACTTTTGCAAGACAAAGTATGCTATGCCACCGCCTAATATGACCGCATAGATACAGATATATCCGATATCCTTTATGAACAACCTCAATATATCCCATAAGGTAGCCCCATTCACCCGGCGGACGGCGATCTCCTTACGACGACGGCTCACCTCATCATTCGTATAGCCTATAAGTCCTATCAACGTAACAAGAAGCGTGACCAGACCTCCGATCATCACGGAATCACGGAATTGGCGGGAGTCCTTATATAGATCCATGATCTCGGAACGGAAAGAGATAGCGCTCAGTTCACGATCCGGAAATGTCTCGGATATCTTCTGCTGTAAACGAGCCATATTATCGTTGGTCAGCTCATGGAACTTCACCTGCAAGGTGTACATGGGCTTATGCGCATAGAATAATACGGAGGGCCGCATATCTTGGTTCGAGATTCCTCCCAGACGGATATTCTCATACACGCCGCAAATCGTGAATGGCTCCTCATTCCATTTGCTATGCTCGGTGACGCAAATATCCTTCCCAACAACATCATCCGTCCAGCCCGCTACCAATTTCATCTTCTCCACGAAACGGCGGTCTACCATCACCTCTCTCGAGTTGGTCACATTCTCCGTGAACGAGCGGCCTTGGATCACGGGAATCTCCATCATGTCCAGATATCCGTTGCCTACCCAATAGAGATCGGCGATATTAAAAAGCTCTTGAGTCCCGCCCGGTAAAAGAATATTATTACCGGAAGCATGCTCGAAAGGCAATTGATAAACGGTGGTAGCCGCAGCGACTCCCGGAAGCCGCATCACCTCATCCAGAATCTTGGCACGAGAGGTAGAGTCCACGCCAGCTAACCCGCAGTAGGCAAGGTTCTCATAGGCATATCCCGGACGATCATTCACCATAAACGTATATTGACGGGCAACGAAAACAAGCATCGTCACCAAAAAGCCCGTAGCAACAAACTGGACAAGCAACAAGGCTTTCTTCCAGATACGCTTATTCTCCCGGTAATTACGGAAAGCGGAGGCCACCGGAATCCGGGCGTATAATGATCCCGGCATAAAACCAGATACGAAAAACACCAAGATACATATCCCTAGCAAGACCAAGCTACCATTAGACAAGAGCAAGGAATCTAACGAAGTCGCCAACAACTCCTCTACCGTACCTCTAAACGCAAGGATCAACAATAAGGCCAAGATCAGTGAAAGCACTATATGTACCAACGCCTCACCAAACATCATACCATGAATATTATTCTCGCTTGCCCCATAACATTTATGGACAGCCACCTCCTTCGAGCGATTTACGATAGAGGATATCACGATTAAGATATAGTTCATCACCGCCGTAAAGATCAAAGCGAAGGCCAGTAAGGAAAGTATCCACGTCATTCGCTTGACTTGCGGCAACTCCTTGTGTAGATTATCTAGCTTATGAAATGAGAAATCAATGCTTAACCCGACCTTTTGCTGTTCCTCCGGAGGGAAATAAGAATTCACAAACGTACGCACCTGTTCCTCCAAAGCTAAAGGATTCACCCCCTTGTGCAACTTCACATAGCTTATGTAACGATCGTTTCCCAACATATTAGTAGGCGAACCCTCCCACATAAACCGACCCGCCGAAGCCATGGAAACAATTACATCGTAACGGGAATGAGAATTTTCCGGAACTTCCTCAAAAACGCCACCAATAGTCATAGTACGTCCCGGCGAATTGTCTACCGTGAAGTTTTTCCCGATAACATCGCCTCCGATATTTTTCGCTATACGACTTGATATCAACACGTACATCGGGGTGGAAAGAACCTCTTTCGCATTTCCGATCAACATAGGACGAGGAAGAATATCAAAGAAACAACTATCCGCTATGATACAACGACCGGAGTATTTCATCTTGGTGTCGGTCATCGTAAAGGTCCAGTCTCCAAAACTCGTGTATCGGGTGACGGTCTCGATCTCGGGTATCTGTTGTTGCATAGTTGGAGCGATGCCACCGCTTGTTTGCGGATAATCCTTCAACTCCCCTCCATTTTGCTGGTATTTCGCCCAGACTTGATAGACCCGGTCTCTATCCGGATAAAAATCATCATACGATTGTTCGAAATAGACTTTAGCGATCAATACCAAGCCTACCGCTAAGCCGATTCCCAACGATACGATTTTCATCACGTTATGCCGCCCTTTCTTAAAAATGGAACGAATGGCGATTAGTATGTTTTTCATATTATATCGATTTTATTCCAGCACCAGCACTTCATTATCCTTATAACTCTCATAACTGGACACAATCACCTTCTCACCGGCTTCCAGACCTTCAAGAACCTCATAATATTGCGGGTTCTGACGGCCGATCTTGATAGAACGCCTGTAAGCTTTCTTTCCATCCGGATCAAGAACAAATATCCAGCTTCCGCCCGTGCTCTGGAAGAAAGTTCCCTTCGGGATAATGATACTCTCGGTAGGTTGCCCCAGCTCCAAGTTGATATAGTAGGTCTGTCCACTACGGATATTATCCGGACGCTCACCCGTGAAAACGAAATCCGTACGGAACTTACCATCACGAACCTCGGGATAAACTTTGCGCACCGTTAAGTCGAAAGACGAGCCTTGACGCTCGAAAGCGGCGCTTAAGCCCGGTTTCACGCGGTCTATATAATGCTCGTCGATCATGGCCTCTATCTTATAATCGGAAAGGTCGTTAATCTGGCCGATCTTTTGTCCGGGATTGATGCTTTGCCCCAATACGACATCCAACAGTCCCAACTCACCGTCGATCTGGGAACGGACATTCAAGTTTTCCTTACGTTCGCGGATCAACAGGATATTCTTCCGCATGTTCGCCAAGCTGGCCTCCATCTCATCCATCTGGATCGTGCGGGAGATAGAGTCTTGGCGCAAGCGCTCGGTAATCAAGGCGTGCTTTTGAGAGGCTAACTCGAAGTCCTCCTTCGCTTTCAGATAATCCTCCTTGGCGATCAAGTTCTCTTTATACAACTGTTCTTGTTGGTTGAACGAGCGGCGGGCCCGGTTCATGTCCATATCGTATTGAAGTTTCTCCATCTGATTGGTCAGCTTATCCTGCTCCATGGTAACCTGCGTATTACGAAGGAAGTTCTGCTTCTCCGCCAACTCGGCCTCAGCGTTCAAGATCTGCAAATCTAGATTTGAGTTGCTCAGACGAACAATGATATCGCCTTTCTTCACTTGGGCACCCTCTTCCACGACTTTCTCCTGTACGATACCGCCCTCCTCGGGGCTAAGCTGCACGACCGTGATAGGTTGCACCTGACCATCCATACGAAAGAAGTCATTGAATTGCTCACGGGTCACATTACCGATGCTAATCCCTCTCGCGTCCACTTTCAACGTAGAAGCATGATCACCAAAGATAATCCATCCCAACAAGATAACGAACAACACGCCACCCGCTACATAAGGAATATGCTTCTTCTGAAGACCTTTCTTTTTCTCTAATTGTATATCCATCGTATTCTATATTTTTTATTATCATCTAAATTCTATGTTCTCAATTCTTATTCATTGATAAGAGGCTTGCCCTTATAATAATCTACCAACTTGCTTTTCAATAAGTACATCAATCGCTTTTGAAGCAGATTGGCCTTGGACTCCAACAGCGTATTCGCACTTGTCTGTACATCCAGCGTGCTCATCAGGCCTTCCTCGTACTTCCGTAGGGTAACACGATAAGCCAACTCATCCGATTTCACCTTCTTATCCATCTGTATGGCCTCTTTAGCGTATCCCTCACGATCCAAGACCGATTGCTCTACCGCTGTCTGCAACTGGCGAAAGACCTCTGTCCTTGTCTCCCGTGCGATCCGCATATTGTTACGGTAACGACGAGCGTTCGTTAGTCTGCTCAAACCATCGAACAAGGGAAAGCTAAGGCTAAAAGATACATATTCACCACGGTTATTTTTAAACTGATCCTTGAAACCTTCCGGGGCATTATCAGACTTCAGGTTCTCGAAATAACTCGTAGAGATTCCGGCATTCAAATAAATGCTCGGCAGCAACTTTCCTTTATAAATACGATATTGGTATTTACTTTGCGTTAATTGATACTCGGCTTGCAAGGCGGTAGGGTTATTCCCGGACGCATAGGCGAAAATCTCCGCCACATTCTCTACTTCCGGGACATAATTGATATCCGGTAATAAAGTATCCACCTCCAGTTCTAAATCAGATGGATAATTCATACATTCCCTCAAAGTAAGCAAGGCCGTATTGAAAAGATTCTGCTGGTGGGTCAATGTATAATCATCGGCCGCTACTTGAGCCTCGAATTGAGCTACATCCGCTTTCCCTTTCAAACCCAGCTCTTCTTGCCGGCGAGTCTTATATAAGGTACGGTTACTCTCCTCCAATTTCTCGGCCGCCATACGAATCGTTCCTTTATAATACACCACATCCATATAAGCCTGCATGGTTTTCATCGCTAAATCATCTTTCGCTTTCTGTATGTCATTAACTCCCATACGGCGATTGGATTTTGCCATCAACCATTGATTGATCAGCTGTCCGCCCGTAAAAATAGGAATAGAAGCGTCGAGGCCATAGTTATTATTAAACGTAGAAGTATTCTCATAGGTATTGGTCGCAGGATCGATCGAACGGCCAAAACTATATTGCGCTCCGACCTTAGCCGATGCCGCCGGGAAAAAAGAAGCTACGGCGGCATTCCGTTCCGCCTTATACGTATCTGATGTATAAACTTGCTTTTTAACCGATGGGCTGTTTTCCACGGCATAGCGCATACATTCATCCAAAGTCCAAAGTTTCTCTTGGGCCACCGTCGCCGTAGCGAAACTGAGAGAAAGAACTGTTGTAAGTAATATTTGTTTCATTGCTCTATTATTTTCTACCTAAATAATAGCAAAGAACGTGCCAAAACACATAAACAACTAAACAACAATCAGATAACAAAAAGCTATTCTTTTAGAACTGTCCAATATTTTGACAACGCTGTCTAATTGTTTGACACTATTCCCACTTTGACACGTAAGAGCGTCTCCTCTTCTCCCTAAGTAAAAAACGCTCTACTCCTATATGAATTCTTGCTCGATAGCCTATGAATTCTTATGCGCATACTGTATAATTCTATAAACCACGACGTGGTCTGTACAGATCAAGACGTGGAATATACAAATCACGACGTGGTCTATATATTCCACGGCGATAATCTGGAAATAGATGAGATAGTAATTATATTTGTATATAGTAAGAAGAATGTTTTTTACTTGAAGGTACGAACAATTGTTTTGATTACAATCGTTGACTATCCTTTAGATTTAAGGGCAGGACACAAAAAAAGGGAAACAGCTGAATACCAACCATTTCCCTTTTTCTAAGTCGGGGTACCAAGACCCTTTTGTGTAAACGCTTAGCATCTATTTATCTGTTTATCAAAATATCACAAATATCACTATAATACTATTTTGTCCTAAAACAGTCCCGGTACAAATTACTTCTCATAATAAAAAGAAGCATCTTCCGGAATATGAAGAAGCTCATTAATTGCATGCCGTTTTTCTAGATCAAGCATGTAAGTCTGTACGACTTTATAGAGATCAAATCCCCCTACAGATCCAGCAGCCATGTGCAAGTTTTCCACCACCTGTTTCATTTCTTTTTGAATATCTGATTGCCTTAGCAAGTGATACTCATTACTGTGAATAACCTTTTTTTCTTCCATAATACTACTTATTTAGTTGTTGTTTTAAAAGTGCAATCATTTCATCTTTATCTTTTATACGCTCTTCCTTCTCCTTAATGAGTAATCTGAGCTTCTCAAGTTCATTTTTACATTCACTTAGAGTAATATCTCCAGAAACCTTATTCCCATTTCCATTTACATGATGACCGATTGAGTTATCTACATTTATGTCTCTATCGAAAAAGTAATCAATGGGTAATTTGAAAAAATCTGCTATTCGTTCAAGTTTACTTGAACCAAGATCTGCTCCTTTCAAAATATTGTCCAATCCTTGTACAGATATGGATACTTTTTCACAAAAAGACTTCTTTGTCAATTTGTTATCAATAATAAGCTGTTCTATTTTACTTGGTATAAACATTCAAGTATTATTTGTAAACATTGTTAAACATATATAATCATGTGACAAATATCACATAAAACTTTGTATAATATCAAAGTTTAGTTTACGTTTGCATTATAAATATAACACTAAAATATGTTTTACGTATGGAAAATGCAGAAAAGATTGAAAAAATGACATTTAAAGACTATTACCAGTCCTTGGATGAAGAAAGGAAGAAAGCTGTTAGAGATCAGTTCTTAGTAGCAAGCGGTATCTCATATCCAACTTTCTATTCAAAACTAACACGGGAAAACTATTCTCTTTTGGAAAGAAGAGCTTTAGAAACAATATGTCAAACAACTTTTAAATGGTAAAATCATGAGCACAAAAGAAATTTCAAAAGGATCTGTGGAGAAAGCCTTGGCTTTCATTGAATCCGTAAAAGGACATTTGATTGAAATCAATAATAACCCAGAGTTATTACGTCGCTTGAACGAGAGTTCTGGCTTTTCCTATTACGATAATACAGGAGAAAAAACTTCAACGGCGGAATATGTTTTAATGCTCAGTCTAAAAGACGGTAGGCTCATAAGTATTAGGGAATTTAACGATATGTGAAAATAAAAGACATGAATCGCTTTCAAGAAATAGAGTTCTATAACACCCCGGATTGCGAGGTTATGATCAAGCCAAAGGGAGACCCTGTTAGGGTTTTGGCCGAAACAGGAAAGGAGAACAGGGTATTTATCTCTGCTTTTATCTCCCATCTGGTGACTTTTTATACCAAAGCATGGGAAGCGTTGAGCCTGTTATATTCAAGAAAAGAACCGAATCGACTCAATTATGAGTATTGGATCGTTTCTCGTTTTATCCGGTGTAATTTCGGCGAATATGACGCAAACAACCCGGATATAGATGTGTGGGGACGATTCCATTTTGAGGAAGTAAAATGTCCGATACGAAATGAATGCCCATTTGCCGGGATTGTTTGCAAGCCCGAATTTAACACGACCTTGTCGTTCCGGGAAACAAACGTGCTCCGTTTGGTGATCGAAAGATATAAGGTGGATGATATCGCACAGTTGCTCCATATCAGCCCGCATACCGTAGCGAATCATATCCGGAATATACACGAAAAAACTTCTACACGGACAATCGCAGATTTGGTAGACTATTGGCATACACATAACTTAAAATAAATCAATACTATGGCAACATTAGAAGAACAAAAGGAGTACATTCGTACCAATTACAAAAAACTGACCGGTCAATTTATGGCCAAGATGTTAGGCATACGCCCGGAGAAAGTGTATGCTTTAGTTAAAGAACTTGGATTAAAAAAACAGATTCCACCAGCTACGATTAAACCTAAAGCGGATATGTGCAAGAATCCAACCCTAAAGGTACCTCTTGGCAACGATGAAGGTAAGGTTCCTCTCCGGATAGACTGTCGTACTATTATACTTATACCAAGTACTGCCAATCCCGAGGAATGCAGAAAATCCTTCCTCCGGAAGATCAACAGTAAACACTCTAATCATATTTTAATATAAAAAGCCTAATAAGAAATGAAAATACATTATTTCTACAAAAGAGAATATAATTCGGGTTTCTACGACCTTGTAATTGAAGCTTGGCTGGAAGAAAAAGAGACATCCAGGCAAGGTGTGGAGAGATTAAGTTTTACCAGATTGGAAAAACTAAGAATCTTTCTGTCAAAGGATGATCATTTCCATTGCTATGATTTTAAGCATGAATTTGGGAAAAATAGCTGTATAGGCCATTTTGCCCATACTCGCAAAAAACTAAAGGAAGATATGAATAAATGGAAGCTTAAACCTATTGACCGGCGTAATTATGAAAGATTCCGGAAGATAGCCCTTGCCCTTTATCGTAAACAATCCTTGATTGATTTCTCTGATTTCAAAGGAAGGCAAACATATGCGATTAGACAGATCATAGGAGATTAACGTAAAACTAAAAAGAAATGAGTAACATTAATTTGAACATACTACGCGATCAAGCTTATAAGATAGCCTGTAACCACGGATTCCACGATAAGGAATTGAGTAATGAGCACTTTCTTTGTCTTGTTATCAGCGAGTTGATGGAAGCTGTAGAAGCTGATAGGAAAGGGAGGAAATTTAATAAGGAAAAATATGAATATAACGAGATAACTGAATGTCAAGGATGGCTTACAACAGAAGAAAAGTTTATCAATGTTTTTAATCGATGTATCAAAGACACTGTAGAAGATGAGCTTGCCGATGCTGTTATTCGTCTGTTTGATTTGGCAGGGACGCGGAATATTTCTTTTGAACTTGCAACTAAGGATATTGCTGATTGCATAGATGATATGGCTGAATCATGTAAAGACGAAACATTTACAGAGTCTCTATATGCTATATCAACACTTGTATCGAGATATGAAGGCTTATATGATTTTACCACTGCTATTAACGATATGGTGATGTCTATTTTCGGACTTGCAAAGCATCTTGACATTGACCTACTTTGGCATATCGGGCAGAAGATGAAGTATAATCAGTTCCGTGAGAAGATGCACGGAAAGAAGTATTAACCCTCAATTATAATAAAATATGAAACGACTGAATAAAAAGACCTACAAGGCAATCAAGCAAGCAAAGGCAGTGATTACCATCACGCAACATAAGGATATGGTTAAATTGAATGTGGATTTTTTACCTCCCGCAAAAAACAAATCTCCCAAGCTATTCCAATATCTGGCCATCAAGATGTGTAATCATGCCATGGAAATTTTAGGAGGAAAGAAAAAAGATGAATGACAAGAATTATTTAGCGCTGGCTGTAGCCACCGCCAAAAGAAAAAAGTTGGCGCATACTACTCCGCAGGAGTACGCTTTACCGATTTGGATGATGTTCATAGCGGCAGATATCCTAGAGAACTCCGCTATGGAAATCCAAGAGCTATTAATGCAGGACGAGCAATTTATCCAGTCCGATAAGATGCACATAAAAGCCATAATCAATCATGCCGGCAAATTCGTTCGTGATGTTGATCGGACATGTGAATACCAGTTCGCTTGCAAATTTGCGGACTATACAGAAGAATGTTCCACTTTACTTCGCAGCTACATGCAAAATAAGTTAGCCAAGATGGACAACATATGGGCACAGAGAAAGGAGGAATGATCATGTATATCGAAACGGATTCAAACGGCAAGATCATCATTCAGGATATCTCACAGGAAGAAGCTGTCATCCTAGATGATTGCTTATGTACTTACTTGGCGACGAAGCCTATCGATCAAAGATCAAGTGTCGATAGGATCGTAATGGATATGAAAAGACAATTAGAAAAGAATATACAATGAAAGCTAGAATCATATACGAAGTAGAATGCCCTCCCGTTAATTGCGACCGGGAGGATTTTTTGAAATGGCTGGAACTAAACCTATATGTTCCGGGAGCGTGCGTCACCTCCGATAATCCTCTTTTTGGAGAACCATTGGATTTTGACACCGCAGATTTTGACAATATTGAGGTAATCGATGGATAGTTACGCCCGGTATCGAATGACAGATTGGAACTGGATCGCCATCTATAAAGAGAAAATGGGAGTAGATCAATTCCGGGAGTATGTGAACAGCGTATATAATGAACTTCTAAATATGAAAGTAGATTGTTCATTCTCTCTCGAGGCTACGGTTAAGGAGGAAAACAGAGAACTCTTTATAAAAATAGTCTGTATGTTCATTCAAGAAGGAAACTATGACTATGATTTTAGTCAAGATTATAAATTCATAAGACGACATGAAAAGACAACGCTGGTCAGAAAGCCAAGAAAAAATATTGAAGGAGAATCTGGGGAAGATAACTCTCAAGGAAATAGGGAAGATTCTAGGAAAGACCGAGTTAGCCGTTAAACTATATATCCATAGGAACCATATCGTTTACCGTCCTTCCGTAAAACGGAACCTTGTGCTAGAATTGTTCCGGATTAAATTAATCAATCCGGAATATTTCAATGTAACAACAACTTTCTTGCATGCGGTAAATATCAACCAAGTACGGTTTTGGAAATTATACCGGGGGGAGGAAAGCCCCACAGATCAAGAGTATTTACGTCTAGCCACAACTCTAGGCGTATCCTTACAAGAGGCCTTCGAAGCCCGACAACTATATTTATTTAACGACAATAAAGAAGATGAAATATGATACCTCAAGACGTGATCGATAATATCATCAACACGGCCAATATAGTAGACGTGATAGGTGATTATGTTAAGCTAAAAAAAGCTGGAGTAAATTACAAGGGAGTTTGCCCATTCCATGGGGACAAGGACGCAAGCCTAGTCGTATCCCCCGCTAAGAATATCTGGAAATGTTTTGGATGTGGTAAAGGCGGGAACGTGATAACCTTCGTAAAAGAGCACGAAGGGATATCTTTCTTCGAGGCGGTAAAGCTAGTCGCCTCGAAATACAACATAACAGTGCCCGAACGGGAACTAACCGACGATGAACGGAAGAAAACGAAAGAGCGGGAGGCCCTACAAATCTGCCTCACATTCGCCCAAGAAACGTTTACGGCTTTCCTCAAGAAGAAAGAGGCCGCTGAATATCTGGAAACACGAGGAATCACCCCGAATATCCTGTCTAAATATGGAGCGGGGTACTCTTCATCCATGTTTACCGCATTGACCGAGTTAGGCTCTCAAAAAGGTTATGACATGGCGGCTATGGAGAAGGCCGGTTTGATTACAAGGAAAGAGAACGGAAAGATTTTCGATCGATTTGTAAATAGGATCACATTCCCGTTTTATTCCTTATCAGGACTAGTGATCGGTTTCACGGGCCGTTCCTTGGAAAAGGATACCCAATGTAAATATCTAAACTCTCCGGAGACTCCCCTTTTTCATAAGGGAAAGACGTTATTCGGTATATACCAAGCTCGCCAAGAGATATCGAAATCCGATAAATGCTATTTGGTGGAAGGTCAATTTGACGTACTCTCTTTCGTTCAATCCGGTTATCCCAATACGGTCTGCGGTAGCGGTACCGCCCTTACACTAGATCAAGTCCGGATCATCAAGAAATTTACCCGAAACGTCACCGCTGTTTATGATGGAGACGCAGCCGGCATGAAAGCCTCCGTCCGGAACATGGATATCATGCTGGCCGAGGGCATGAACGTCCGTGCCGTTCTTCTTCCGGAAGGAGAAGATCCGGACAGTTTCGCCCGCAAGATGGGGACTGAGAAACTAGCCAAATTCTTGAAAAAGCAGGAGACCGACTTCATCTCCTTTATTTATAAAGCATTCGAAAGCGAGATGGATGATCCGATCCGGAAAACAGAGGTTCTCCGGATTATCGCCCAAAGTATCTCCGTCGTACCGGATAAATTACAAAGGCAAGCATATATCGTATCCCTCGCCGAACGATTTAACGCAGATGGGGAATTGATAACAAATCTAGTTGCCGAGCTACAAGCCGTAGGTAAGAAAAGCGTGCCAGCCCAACCTACCCAACCGGGATTAACCGGCGTGGAAGAAGCGGAGGAACTTGTAAAAACCGGGAACAAACAAGTCACCCTTACTTGGTCTGTCAATCGTTTCTCCGAGGGATGGGGAGTTTGTCCGGTCATCCTTATAACAGGTATCCCGGGTGTGTCCGAGGTACAAGAGCTTCGCCGGCTATCTCCCATCATCCGTTGCAGGGATAAATTCGAGGTAAAAGAAAACATGATCGAACCGGAAGAGCTCTCATTTCTACGTTCCTTGACAAGAACCGGCTTCACGGTCTCCATGAGCAAATATAAAAGAGAGCGGGAAAGTTATGTAGACGAGAAAGGTGAAGAACGTTATAAACTCGTAGACACAGAGAAAGAGATTGGATTCAATGAATACTATATCGGATTATACAGTACATTCCGGGAATCTCCCGAGAATATAAAGAAAATAGCCTTAGAAAGATGCTCTGAAGTGATATCCTACGCGGATGCTACCACCCGGGCTTTCCAAACTACAGATTATGCCCGGATGTTAGGGGTCACCAAAACAGCTCTGGAACATGTCTTGAAACCATATCTCGATATCCGTAAATCAGAGGCCCGGTTTAATTCAGACGCACTCCAAGTAGATGGAGCCTCACTCATGTTCGATCCTAGCCGACTCCCGGATTATGTAGACTCTGATCCAGCGATTAACCGGTTATGGCGTGCCTATCAGTTTTTCCCATATCTCGATAAGAATGGAAGAAAATTAGCATATATATTCGCTAATGGTAAAAAATCGTTTATGAGAGTAGGAAACTTCTATATTGAGCCACTATTACATGTTTACGATAAAGAAAGCCAAGCCAACAAACGTATCGTAGAACTCACTCAAGCAAACTATCCCTATCCGATTTATATGGAGTGGATCAGCGCAGAGATGCTCACACTCCCATCCTTTAAAAAACGCTTATGGGAAGAAGGTGATATCAATTTCTCCAATGGGACACAAAACCATCTCGATTTGATCATGGATAGTTGGGCGGGCAAGTTCAAGAAGTGTTTTGAGCTTCGTATGTTTGGCTGGTATGATGAAGGATTCTTCGCTTTCAGTAACGCTATAGTCCATGATATCGATGGAAAACAACAACTCCAATACGTATCAGATTTGGGATTAGTGGAACACAATAAACAATACTATTATATCCCGGCTTTCTCTAAAATTTACGCATCTGAGCGCCGGGATAGCGATCGCTACTATCTGGATCGCTTCATCAAGTACCGGGAACCCAAAGCGGGATGTTCTATCAATTTCCAAAAGTGGGCCTCACTGATGAACGAGGTATACAAGCTAAACAATAACGGTATGTGGGCGATCATATATTCGATCATGAGTGCCTTCCGTAGCGATATATACAATGTCAGGAGAACCTTTACGGCTTTATTCTTTATCGGTCCGACGGGTTCCGGAAAATCACAAATTGGTTATTCCATCCGCTCTCTATCGATGTCTCCGGACGCACCAGCATTCAACCTAAACTCCGGAACCCCCGCCGCTTTGTTCTCTTGGCTGGAGAGATACCGGAATATCCCGATCATGCTCGAAGAGTATAACGACACGCAAATAAACCCTGTGATTTTCCAAGCCTTGAAATCCGCTGTATATGATGGAGAAGGCAAGCAGAAACGTAAGGATGCGGTAAGTAAGGAGATCGATAGTAGCCAAGTGAACGCAGCTCTTGTTATCATGGGCCAAGAAAGCCCCCAACAGGATGACAACTCTCTCGCAAATCGATGTATCATTTGCGAGGTACCGAAACGTGACGATCGGTCTGAATTGGAAGAAGAAATCTTCAATGAGTTGAAAGGATACGAGGAATCCGGACTACATAGCGTCCTCCTTGAGATATTGGCGTGCAGAAATAGCATCTTGCAACATTATAAGAAAGTATACGACGAGGTCTTTAAATCCTTGAAAGACGAGGTACGGGTATCCGTTAAAAACACGGATGGCCTCTCTCGTATACTCGAGACGGTATCAATGTTCGTTTCCGTTTGTCGTATAGTGGAAGAACATACCTCATTGCAACTACCTTTTACCGCAGAACAGTTCTTCGAAATCGCAATAGCGAAAGTGATCAAACAAGTAGAATCGATTAGTTCCTCAAATAAGATGTTCAACTTCTTCAGTATACTCAACTTCTTGATCGATACAGGAAGCCTAGTTCAAGGTAGAGACTATAAGATCGAGGTACCGGGAAAGGTAACAATTAAGAAACAAGGCCGGGATACGGAAATAAAAAACCTAGAGCCCATAGATACCCGTGTTTTATATCTAAACATGACAAATATCTATCCTATGTATACCCAACAGCTAAAAGGTGAGGCGTTCTCTCTTCAATCCTTAAATACCTATTTCGAAAGTAACGAGGCCTATATTGGCAAAGTACGTTCCACTCGTTATCGATGGCAAGAGGTGAAAGAAGTCCCAAAAGGAGACATTCTAGCAAACCCGGCGGGAGAACCCACCATAGATAACAGCATGAAACGTATTATGGTGAACAAAGAGAGTAATACCTCGGCAGTTTGTTTCAATTACGATATTCTCAGAGACTTGCTCGATGTCGATTTCGAAAGAGACGTACAAAACTACGATCAGACTCCGGAGACTGAGCCGGGATTCCGCTTTTAACGACTGATAGTATTTTAAAATCGCATAGAACCGACTTTCTAGGATATAGCTTGGCTATTGGAGGCCATGGACAACAAGCACATCCGGGAAGCCGGTTCTATCTTTATTCATCTATTTCCCCCGGACCCCCTGAAATTAAAAAAAGAAATAAGCAAGTTTTGCGTGTTTTGAAACCCTATAAAGGATAGAAAAAGTGGTCAACAGACCAACAGACCAACAAAAGATGAAACATTTCAAAACAGATATAAGATAAATATATAATAATCAATAATATATATATTAATTAAATAGAAGTAGGCTGTTGTTTCCTGTTGGTCATCGTTTTCTTTTTGTTGGTCACTGTTGGCAATAATTCTAAATTCGGGGAAAAATGAAGCACTGTTGACGGTTGGTAGGGGTGACCAACAACCACTATTTTTGGTTGGTCGCATGTTTCTTAGTATTTTACCGATTATATCATTGAAATATAGTAAATTAGCATCATATTTTATATTTCCTGTTGGTCTGTTGACGTGTTGGTCGCAAAATATAACACATACACATAGGGAAAATAGAGTAAAAAAGCCTATAAGAAGAGAGAAAATCGATATGGTGACAGTAAAGATAAGCATAAAAAAGCATTTGGAGGAGTACATGCGTGGAAAATTCAATGATTGCCGGGAAGGAGTGATAACCCTTCCGGACAAGACAGATTTGTATCATACCCTGTTTGATCTGACATCCAAGCGCCCGGCCTCCTGCCCTTTGGAGCAAGGAACGCTGGAAATAGCTTTGCCGGACAGACGATGTGGAAAAGATCCGGCTTACTACAACTATCTTAGCGAACGCTCGCAGCGAATCCTTGAGCGACGGATAGAGTTGATGTTCTGGGCCGAGCTGCACGAATGGATAGATTATAACAAGCATATGTATGGGATACAGTATATCGAAAGTATTTTTTCCTTTATGCGCAAATTCGATATCAACGGGATCAGCGAGGATGCTCTAAAAAAGAACTACTATCGCTGGAGGGACCGAACTAGGAAGCAAAAAGAGAAACGTTCGTACAATAAAAGTTAAATACGAGTGTTTTTCACTCCGACCAAGCGTATCGATTTGTCCCTTTTGGGAGGAATAAAATTCCAAGTGTATCCATTACGATCAGATATTATTGATAAACAAATAAAAACTAAGGTTATGGCAGACAATATGGGAGGCATCTCCGATGCGTGGTTCGCTTTCTCGAGGCAAATAGCGAGCGTGTCTCAAGAGGCAGACAAAGTAAAAGTTGGACTCAAGTCCGGAGACTGGATCAACCTTCACCCGGGAAGATATGGAACCTCTATCAAGGTTGAGCCACAAGAAAGTGAATCAGGCACTCTATATAATGTATCTGGTTCCTTGCAAATACCCCGTCAATATATGACCGGCGATCTATGGCAAAAATGCGAACGATTGAACCACCTCACGGCGATCTTTAAGTATAAACACTTTAGTGGGGATACATTCGTGGTCGGATCGGATCGTTTTCCCCTAAAATGCAAATTCGAGGTGTTGCACCCCAGCGATCCTAGCGGTTTCTCGGGATACAAAATCTCGTTATCCGGAAAGCAATTGGTTCCGCAACTTCAACTGATCGATTGACCGAAGTCCTTTACCATACATATATATAAGTATATCCTTGCCATCAAAAAGGAAGATATGCTTTATCTACACAACATTCTGGGGGGAGTATGGTTCGTCGAGGAAAACTTCGCGGCGAATTATTTCCCCCTTATCGCATCTTTTCTTACCAAGCCGGAAACGATGTTCGGGAAACCCCGGAACGCTTCTTCCGAACAAGAGCCGACCGAGGATAACGCCTTGCTTTTCGCCTCCCTAAAAAATGGCGCATACCAGATCAGCGAGTATGGAGGATGGTCTCCACCCGAGGACGCACCCAAAAACTCCGTAGCCATAATGAACATCAACGGGGCGATCACGAAATACGACCAAGAATGCGGTCCATCCGGAATGCTTACCAAGGCGAATCTCCTAAACCGATGCTACAACGAGAATAATATCAAGGCGATCGTCTTGAATATCGATTCCGGCGGAGGCGAGGGAATGGGATGCCGGATCATGCAGGAAGCGATTAACAGCCGAAACAAACCTGTCGTAGCTTTCTGCAATGATTTCGTAGCGTCCGCAGCCTATGGCATCGCCTCCTGTTGCGACAAGATCGTAGCGAACTCCAATGTCTGTCGGATCGGAAGCGTGGGTACCTATATGACGATCGTTGATACCAGCGAGTATTATGCCAAGATGGGAATCAAGTTGATCGATATCTATGCCTCCAAATCCACGGACAAGAACCAAGAATTTCACAAGGCTCTGCAGGGAGATACGGAACCGCTAAAAAAAGTATGCGATACGTATAACGAGAATTTCATCTCCAGTATCGCTAACGCCCGGGTAGGCGTGATCAATGAGGATCAAGGTAAATGGGCCACCGGTAAGATGTTTTTCGCGCCGGAGGCCATGGACATCGGTATGATCGATGAGATAGATACTTTCGAGAATGTTCTTAATTATTTTAATACATAGTGATTTATGAAGTGGTTGAAAGATGATTCGTACAATGCGATGAAACAAGCGGCCGACAACTGGGACAAGCTTCTGAATAAGGTACTGGGTGATAACCCGGACATGAAAGCGGAAGACGTAACAGTGGATCAGCTGCTCGATTCGATCGAGAGCACCGGTAATACCTCCGACTTACAGGAGCAATTATCGACCGCCCAAGAAAAGTTGAAAGAGAAAGACACACTGATTGAGCAACTTCAATCAGACGTGGCAGAGCTAAAGGGAACACCGGCAAGCAAAAAGCCGGAAGCAAAAGTAAAGCAAGAGCCGACCGCAGAGACCGGAGATATCAAGGATTTCGCCGATAAGCATGAGGATGATACCCTCGCTATCATGGCCGAGGCTGAGAAAACAGGATTTTTTAAACACTAAGAACAATGGCAAAACAAGGCATTTTAGATATTGAGAAACTGAATCGTTACGCGAAGGATTACGATAACGTGTTGCGTACCCTTCCCTATTTCACGTTTCAGGAGTTCGCCGCGGCCATGAAGCTCAACGTGATCGAGATCGAGAATGAGGACGTGATCGTGAACGCTCGCCGCAAAGCCGGACACACCGGCCCATATAAAGCCGGGGCCGAGATTAAGTATCCCGATGAGATCGGTAAATTGGTAGAGATGTCCATCAAACCGGAACTTACCGTTTCTCGTTTGAAGGATAACATCTTAAATTATACGGAAAAACGTATTCTCTCCAACGCCGGAGAGAAGGTGGACCATACGGTAAAGAAACACCCCATGGAGAAATTCGTGGTGGATAATCACATCATCAGCCATTCGGAGGATATCACTTTCTCCGCTTTCTTCGCCGAGAGAAACGACAATGTGTATAGCCCGATGAGTTCTTTCACCGGATTTTTCCCTTGGATCGATCATTTCAAGACAACGAAGGATATCACCATGGCGAATCGTAACCTAGTACGTACCGGTACGTTTGGCGGTGGTGACGGTGTAGATGATTACGATCGTCTGGTCAACTTCTTACGTGCGGCACATCCTTTCTTACGCCGTAAAGCGATCCTGTATTATGCCAACGAGATCGAGTTGATCTGTAAGGAGGCTTACCGGCAAAAGACAAAAGCGTTCGCCCGCCCATCCACCGAGGAGTTTTGGAAGGCGGTCAAGGACGACGCCAAGTTCCCGGGACTGGAACCTGTCACCCATGAGGCATACGGAACAGGACAGGCCTTGATCTTAATCCGTCCCGGAATGCTGGATTTTGGCGTGAATACGAAGAAGGCGACCCGGTTCGTCCAGATCCGCGATATCTTCGAGGACCCGAACGAGGTTCAGTTCTGGCTACAGGCCGGGTACGGTACCCGCTTTCAAGATATCCATCCGAAGGTATTCCAGATTAACGAGTTCACCAATGAGGGCGTTGATTTGGCGGGCGACTACGTAACCGGTGCCGCCCTGACCGTCACGATCGAGAGCGACGAGGCCATAGAAGCCGGTGCCGCTTGGAAGGTGGGCGAGAACGGCGAGTGGATGAGAAACGGAGCTACCCTTTTAGGCATACCTAAAGGTGAGCAAACCGTATCCTTCAAGGATATCGCCGGTTATACCAAGCCGGCAGACGTGAAAGTCACGGTAGCCGATGGAGAGGACTTCACCGCTTCCGGTACTTATACCAAATCGTAAAACCAGTAAATAAATAAAACGATGAAAGATTTCAGAAAAGTTTTGTCCGTATTGTTTCTGCTAGCGGTGCTATCCGTCCTCTTCATGGGGGCGGACGTTCCGGCGGATTATGTGATGTGCGCCTCGTTTGGCCCTGTTTTATGGCCAGCCGGAGCGGACAATATGGGGGGTTATAAAGGTCGTATCGCCTTTATTCCGGAAACCTCAGTCTCTGCCATCCCCACGCTCCCCAAAGAGGCCAAGGCCACAGCCGATTTCGTGACGGCGACAGGAGCTTTTACCTTTTTAGAGTCGGGAGGTAAACCGACACCTATTTACGCGACACGGGCAACCGTAGGATACAAAGCGGAGTCTCAAGGCGAGACAGATTGTAAAAGTTACAAGATCAGCGGCGAGTTCTTCCACCCCGGCAAGAAAGTGGAAGCCGCCGCTTTCGCCCGGCAGATCTGCAATACGCCCGGCTATTTGATCATCGAGGACAACGAGAGCCAGCAGCTTATCGGACAGCCCGGCTATCCTTGTACGGTTACCGCCTCTTTCGACGGCGGCAAGGCGGCGGCCGACAAAAGAGGTTGGTCCTTCACTTTCGAGGCCGATAGCCCCGCCCCTATGATTATCATGGGAACGCCTATCGATATAGACGCATTATTCACCGGGGTAGCTCCTACTCCACCGGAAGGAGGTTCTTAAATGATAACATTACAAAACTGGTTAGCGGACCGTAAGCGTAAATACGCGGACGGTCTAGCGCTTTTTCAAGCTCTAGCTCCGGAGGAGATGAGAAAGAAGTATATCGCTTTCTTTAGCGAGGTAAAGGAGGTTCCGCAGTTCGATTCCCATTTCACCGTATTGGTGAATAAGTTGACAACCGTAGCACGCCTATCGTCGGCCCAACCCCAGATAACAATCTCCGAACGGGGTTCGATACTCTTGAAAACAGCGGTCGCGGCAACAAAGGCGATCGAGAAAACAGCGGATCAGCTAAAAGGCGATAAAGTCTTAAAAGAAATCCTCGTGAAAGAATCCGAGCTATTCAAGCTACAAGACAAGATCACCGAGCTGGAGGAAGACAATGACGATAAATCCGGAGAGATCGATCAATTGCAAGCCGAGCTGGAGGAAGCGCAGGAAGAGTTGCAAGAACTGCAAGATCAATTCGCCCTGTTACGGCCCGGAGCGAAGATCGCCACGTACTCCTCCCTTCCGGATAACATCCGTACGATCTTCGACGAGGTCCGCCAGATCACCCCCTTGTACGCCGCCTTATTCACGGAGATGCAGAACGAGGCCCTTACTCCGGAGCAACGCAAGCCGATCGCCGATCAGGTGCATGAGCTTTGGAGCCGCCGTGCCAAGCTATGGGACCAGATCGACGCTTGGGCCGAGGGTAAGCAGATCCAGTTAAAAACCGAGGTTCAAAAAACCGAGGAGCTCCCGGCCGATCAATTGCTGAAAGGTATGCAGATCGCCAACCGGATCGAACGACTGAGGGAGAATATCCGGCGCACGGAAACCTCTATCGCCCAACATGAGAAAAACGGGAAGCTTAACCTCCGGCAAAAAGCAGAGCAACGCTTGGCTTATTACAAACGTGAGCTGGCGGAACTGGATAACTTGAAATAAATCTTGCTTCCATAATGAAGGGGAATAGACAATCCATAAGGTATTGGCTGTTCCCCTTTATCATAACCTATTTAGAAAGAATGAACAAGGAACTAACATCATACGACAAGATAGCCACGGTACTTTTCAAAGGGCATGAAGAAGCGGCAAGCCTTCTCTCCTGCCGGGAGCTTATGCAAAAAGATCGCTGGATGTTATGTGTTTCCAAGTTATTGGAAGACCCCATGACAGCCGACAAAGACCTGATCGCTTTCCTGATGGCCGGTTGCGACGGTAGTTGTGAGCCCGTATCACAAGCCACCGCTTACCGTGATTTGGCCGCTATCCGGAGACTCGTAGGAAATGTACAATTAGCCGGCAAGAACTGGTATCGTTACATGGTGATCGAGGCCGCCAAGGAAGGTATCCGCATCGCCCGGGAAGCCAAAGACCCCAAAGGTATCGCCGCCAACGCGGACAAGATCGGTAAATACACCCGCTCCGATAAAGAAGACGATGACATTGATCGAAGCGCTTGGGAACCACCCTGCTTTGAGCCATCCGATGATGTCACGTTAATGGGAGATGATTTCAAGCCTATCCTTAATCTTGAAGAAGAAAGGAAATCATTCCGGGCATTGTTCAAGCAAGATCATGATATCGTAGATATTGAACCCATTACAGACGACTATGGCACTGATGACTGAACCTTTCACCCGTAAAGCGAAAGAGGCGCAACGCAAGTTTTTCAATAAGATGCAACGCATGGGAATGGCGATCGCCGCCCACGACGAGTATTGGGTGTGTAGCCGTGGTACCGGTAAATCCGAGGGTTTGGACGCACGCTTCATCATCCGGAATGTTTGGTCCATGCCGGGTTCTACCGGGGCTTTAATCTCTCCATCCTATGCCAAGGCTTGGGGTAATACGCTACCGGCGATTATCCACGCTCTCGCCGAATGGGGCTATATCGAGGGCATTCATTTCTTTGTTGGCCGCAGGGCACCCCTGTCCGCCAATTTCGGAAAGCCCAAACGCCCGCCGCTTCAGACCGCATGGAGCAATTGCATTCATTTCTGGAATGGCACCGTATTGGTCGTACTCTCCTTCAGTCAAGGGATGTCAGCGAACTCCATGTCCTTAGATTGGGTAATCGGTCCGGAGGCGAAATTCCTAGACTACGATAAGATAAAATCCGAGGTTGATCCCGCCAATCGGGGAAATTTGCAAGATTTCAACCAATGCCCTTGGCATCATTCCGTTCTCTATTCCACGGATATGCCAACCTTAAAAGCCGGACGTTGGATATTGGATAAGATCAACGACATGAATCCGGTTCATATCAACTTGATCCGGAACCTATACCGGGAAATGAAATTAACCGAGCGCCTTCCGGAACAAACACCATACACCCAACGCAAATACAAAGAATTACGCCATGACTTGATGTTGGCTCGTAAGTATCAAGCGCCTGTCAAACCTATGCGTGGCAAGACCCGGGAGTACACGGTATATTACGGAGAGTATGATATTTTCGATAACATGGAAGTCGTAGGCAAAGATTACATTTGGCAAATGTACCGCAACGTTCCTTCCCTTATATGGCGTACCGCATTCATGAACGAACGCCTGTTCCGTGTCGCTAATGGCTTCTATTCGGCCTTGAACGATTACCATTTCTATACCCCCGGCGATACTCGCTACATGGGTAGCATGGGAGCGGACTGGAACCGGCTGCAACTGGCCGGATGCCTAGCCGATGGGGATCTGGATATGGACGCTCCATTGCTAATCGGTTTCGATAGTAACTCCGCAATCAATACCGCATGTATCGGACAGGTACAAGGCCATCAATTACGTACCCTAAAGAGCTTCTTTGTCAAGACCCCCGATAAGCTGGATGAATTGGCTCGTCAGGTTTGCGAATACTACAAATACAAGCTCAAACGTGATATCATCTTCTTTTATGACCAGACCTTCACGTGGACTACCGGCAATAACTCCGAGTCCTATCAAGATACCATCATCCGGATCTTCAAGGAATATGGTTGGGATATCACCGATATCTATATCGGACAGGTAAGCCGCCACGACTGGAGGCACGAGCAAATAGACCGGGCCTTAAAGCATGATCCGGCACTCCTTTATCCTGTTTTCAATAAATACAACAACGAGTTCCTCAAACTCGCCATGGAGCAAACAGCGGTGAAAGTAGGCAAGAACGGATTCGAGAAAGACAAATCGCCGGAAGCTACAGAAGACAGCCCCGATAACCCGGATGAGTACAAGACACACATTACCGACGCATGGGACACATTGTTTGTCGGTGCGAATTTCTTTATGCCTGAACTTGCGTACGCGGAATCCGGAATCATCTTCCTTCATTAAAAATCGGTAGACGCATTTCATGCGTGATCTGTCTAAGGGAGGCAGCAGATAAGGTGAAAAATTGAACTTGCGCCCGCATTTTTTTTGTAGGGCGCTGCGGGGTGCTTTCGCACGCTTTGAGAAAAAAACGCTACTTGAGAGGTGCGCAACCATTAAGTATCAATAAATTAACATTTCAACAATGAGAAACCGTTGCGAAATATGCGGGGACAAAAAAAGAGCCCCTGTTATGGAGGCCCTAAATGCGCTGTTATGATTTGTACTTGCCGTGGCGTGAGTAAGCGTTGCCCGGAATGATACCCGGCTTCGGTAATCTCATAAAGTAACGCCTTGTTTAGATTAATCCATCTCTTTAGCTGGATCGAGGCCGAAGCTGGTGCACTATTCGGGAAATATTGAATGCCTAGCTCCTGCAATCCGTAAGCCCTTATCTTAAAATTCTCATTGTCCATCCTTCTCTATTTATAAATTATCAAATATACTGAATACTAACCTCATAAAAAAAGGACGCACCCTCTTTTCCAAAACGATGCGCCCTTCTCCCTCAAACGATGCGTACTTTTAGCCTAGATCTCGTCCGGACTCTCGGAGTCGTTTCCTCCTTCGCCTTTTTCCACGCTTACCTTCTCGAATCGCAATACTTTCGCTTGCGAGCGAAGCGCCTTACCCGGAGAGAAGGTATACTTAGGACGACGAATCTTAGTAGCGTTGAAATCCTTCTCCACCTTCGTCCCCTCACTACCGAACGTGATACGGAAATTACCGAACTCACCCAGCTGTACGATCTTGCCGTCCGACATCTCCAGCTTCATCACGTAGATAAGCGAGTCCAGCACCGCTTTCACGTCTGCGCTAGATACGCAAGAACGCTCGCCAATCATGGAGCAAAAACGCTCCATATCACTAGTACCCGTAGATTTCGCCTGTGCGTAATAAAGCTTATCGCCTTCAGTCGCTCCCTTGTGCATGTCCCGTCGCTGCACTAATTTGTAAGTTGTAGCCATTGTTTGTTGATTGTTTTGAAGTGAATAATAGATAGTTGTGTCGTGATCACGGGGGCAAAGGTGAAAAATCGATATTATATAGTGTTTAAAATAGTGCATCCTTATACAGCTATGTATGGAAACATCTAGTTATAACACACAAAAATTATTATTTGAGAACTTTTATTGATTGTTTGATATATATGAATATCTTTGCACAAGACTAATTTGTTATTAGATTAAATGCTTGCTAAAAAATAAAGCCATGAAAGAAAAAGAAAATATATCTCATTTTGTAATCCTCGGTTCGTGGAATAAATATATCCTCACTCAGGATTGGGTAAAGAATTATTTGTTACCAAATGAAGAAAGCATACAGATACAAATACCCGTCAACATGGATGCTTCTTTGAAATTCGTGACAAAAGATTTAACAGTATCTATTGTAAAAGATCGTTTTGAACTGAGTGTGATAAATAAGTCAGAACCTATTATAAGGAAAGCGACCGCTATAGTCAGAGAAATTGTAAGACTATTACCTCATACACCTGTTTTTTCCTTTGGAGTAAATAGCACATTCTACTGCTCCACAACAGAGGCAAGTGGCAAAATTGATTTCAAAGACTCTGATATAGAGCTATTAGCCGTGAAAGGGATGCCATTGCAAATGCAAAGTACTTTAAGGTGTGTAAAAGTAAGTGATAATTGTTTTTTGAATTTAACATTACAACGAGATGAAAACACTCAAGAAGTTACACTAGACTTTAACTTCAATTACAATATAAAGTCAATGATAGAAGTCTCCTCTATATTAGGAGATGATGATGATATTTTATTGCACAAAAGAAAAGATATGATATCAATCCTTAAAGATGTATATAATTTTACAGATATAACAATTTAAGCTATGACTAAACAAGAAAATATTCAATATACAAATTCATTTGCCACTGACACATGGACAGAAAAAAACAATAGTGGAACAGGACAAAACTCCTCTGTACCTTCAAAAAATAAGGCCACATATACAGATAAAGATAAGATGGATATAAAACCTAAAGCTATCCCCAATGATGTTTCTGTATATGATGTTGCAACATATATTTTAAAACAAATAAAAGAATGTTCAACTATGAAACTTCATAAGTTACTCTATTATTGTCAAGCTTGGTCTTTAGTTTGGGACGAAAAATCCTTATTTCCTGAACCAATAGAGGCATGGGCTAATGGTCCTGTCGTTCGTGATTTTTTCAACTTTCATAAAGGTCGGTATAGCATATCATATGATAACATGACTATAGGAAACGAAAATAAACTTTCTATAGACCAAAAAGATACTATAGATAACGTATTGAAATTTTATGGAGACAAACCTGCACAATGGCTAATAGATTTAACTCACACGGAAGCTCCATGGAAAAATGCCCGTAAAGGTTATACCTCTATGGAACGGGGAAATACGATAATAACTAACGATTCAATTGCAGAATATTACAGTTCTTTATCTTGATGGCAAAAACACCTAAAACAGCATTTAATCCCAGCATTAAAAAGGAAAAAAAGGCAAAATCTATCCCTCTCAATTATAAAGATCTAAATGCCTGTTGGCAAATTGGGCTATTCGATTTTAATAATGAAAAGTGGGGTAAAGATTCCGCATTGGGAAATATTTCTTTTTCTATCTCAAGCAGTTTAATGGAATTATTGTGTAAACACGGAGATAACGATCTATATACATCATTAGATCATATATCTAATAAAAAGCCAATATCATTCTCTGATTTTTACAAAAAATTAAAAGACGATTTTAATGGACAAATACCTTCTGAAATAGTGCATCAAATAAGTATTGATATTTCTAGATCTTTTTTCATGGATGAAATTTACCCGAAACTTAGAGATTTTGAAAAAAAGACATGGAATGAGATTGAACAAGAAACAAAAGGAGGAGAAGGTGGTTCTAAACATCATGAGATTAAAATAGAGCTACTATCCAAAGAGGCGCAACAAAGATTATCTGAGTTAAAAATAGATGATATAGATAGTTTATTCTCTTTACGACTTGACGGTACCCTCAGGATATTTGGTATCCGTAAGCAAAATTATCTTCAAATATTATGGGTCGATCAAAATCATGAGGTCTGTCCTTCTAAAAAAAAACACACATAAATAACCTTTATTTCATTGCCATCCCAAAAACTTTCACCATATTTGCAGTGCTCTATTTCACGAAAGGCGGGTGACCGCCGAACATATTTGTATCGGCATTTTTTGTGTCCATACTAGTACGTATATATAATACAACGGTTTCGTACCCCCTTGATATGGCTTAATGGCCATAACTGCCTTTCGTGGTGTAGAGCAAAGGGACAGGCGAGACCGTTTTTTGTTTTTCCTGCCCCAAACAAACAATGTTAGTTATGCTCAAACACGAAAACATTTGTTTGCCGGGGAATAATAGTACCCTACAATCAACGTCCACTCACGAAACGAGTTTCCTTTCTTGGGCTACCGCCCAAAAGGTCTACAACCTCTTACCTCTTGGTATCGCCTCCTGTGAATCCATTTACGAGGCTAAAATGTACACAGTAGCCTTATTAGCCATGCTATCTCCGGCGTTCTTACCGCTGGTCATCGTAGCTTGGTTCGTTTATAACTCAGCGAAGAAAGGAGGTCAAAAATGATGAGATTGGAAGATATACGTATATCAAACCGGATGCTGGATGCGATCAGATATTGGCAGGAAAATGATAAAGGTGGGTTAGAAGAAGATGTTAAGGCCATTGATGATGCTATCACTTTCATCGCATGCGAGCATGATGCCCCGGGTGTACTTACTGAAAAAGAATCACTGTCGCTTATCGCGGCTCTAAGTTTTCTGAAAAAAAGATTATGTTTGTTTGAAGGAAAGGAGGAACCGAAATGAAACTCCAAGAAGCCCTCCGCCTACTCGACATCGTAATCGACGTAAACAATCAATACAGCAAGCAAGAACAAATACGTGCCGCCATGCGGCTAGAAGAACTACTTCGCCTACTATTGCCAAAAGAATAACACATCAATCAAGCCCCGCCCGGAGAAATCCTTGCGGGGCTTTTTCATGTCCTTTTCCGAAGGTATGATTACGAGCATCTTTGTGAAAAATGTTTGGAGATGATATCACAGGTATTTAGCCCGATCGTAGAGAGGATCTTGATTAAGCTCCAGATGGTATTGAACCATTCTTGGGGCTGGATAATAAGCGGAATGATATTCTTATTGAATTTTATCTCGCCCGTGAAATACGCTTTCGCCGCTATGGGCGTGGCTATTACGGCCGACTTGCTATTCGGGATGTTCTCGGCAAAGAAGCAAGGTAAATTCTTCCTATCACAAAGCGGAAGAGATACCCCCGCCAAGGTGATCGTCTATTTCGGTTTCATGCTCGTGGTATTCGTTACGGAACGGATATTCACTCAAGATAACGCCATAATCACCAAGGCCGGATGTACCCTAGCCTGTGTGTGCGAGCTGTGGAGCATGCTGGGTAGCGCATTGATTATCTGGCCGAACATGATGTTTCCAAAGCTGCTTAAACTACAGCTCAAAGGAGAGATCGAGTCTAAGCTAGGAAAGAATATTAGTAACCAATTAGATAAGGAGGATTGTAAAAATGACAACGACACCAAGGGGAATCCGAAACAACAACCCCGGTAATATCCGGAACTCGGAGCGGAACGACTGGGCCGGAGAAGTATCGAAAGCCGATAAAAAGGACAACGCTTTCGAGGAATTCGAGGATATACCGCATGGGGTACGGGCCATGATGAAGCTCTTGCTAAAATACCAGCGATCGTATAACCTACATTCCATAAAGGAACTGATAGAACGATGGGCACCCCGCGATGAGAATGACACGGCGGCTTACGTACGATGGGTATGCCGGGAGATGCAAATGCCGGACTGTTGCCGGCTAGACCTGTCGGACAAGGGAACGATGTGCGCCCTAGTGGATGCCATGTGCTACATGGAGAACGGCGAGCGTATCCCTATGGAAGATATCGAGGCTGGTTGGGAACTGATGTGAGAGTGGTATTGTTTATGCGAACTCCCTTTTGGATAGCGAATCATGGAATATGGACTTTATAAGAGATTGTGTGTCTTGGCCGGAATGGTGGCTCTTTGCGCTAGCTGCTCCGTGCGTCGTAGCGCTTCTGATCATAGCCATTACAGAGATCAAGAGCGACAGGTATTGGAGAGCTTGGATACCTCTATGGATGTACGGCTTGCCAGTTCCAACACCGTGCGAGATCGGTGGAGAAACATCCGGATCATACGAAGGGAATTCGACCTTGAGCGGCAGCCGGACGAAAACGGTCGATACCCGGTCAAGGCGGAAACGACACTCGAAGGCGAGGAACATGAGAACGAGCGAAAAGAAGAAGCGAAAAGCCAAAAGAAAGAGGAGAACGAGAGCGTTTTCGCCCAGTCGGAAGCCAGCCATGAGGAAGAGCGATCCGGAGATACCGAGCTCAACTCCGATGTCGGCAAGAACGCCCTCGGGTGGTGGGCGCTCGGCGTAACGATGGTTTTGGCCTTGGTAATCTTTTTAAGATGGAGATATGGAAAAAAGGATAAAACAAAGTGATGTCTGGGCTGTCATGCAGCAAAAGGATGACCGGGGACGATACAAGATGTTCTCGTTCTCGTATGTGCGGTTGAATGAAAGCCGGGAGGGAAATGGCTCTCCCGGCTCGATCGAGGATTATGAGGTAGCCTACTTCAGCTCGATCCACGCCAAGGGAAGTACGGTAAACATCCGGATTCGGGGCGAACGGTTCCCACGGAAGTTCATCCGTTGCATGATCATCCGGATTAACGGTAAAAAAATATACGCATAATGGGACGCAAGAACGTATTTCTAATGGGTGACACCGCTTTCCTCCCCGGAGCGAAAGCGGCGGTGGTCATGACCGAGGACGTAGGTTTTCTGGAGGATAAAAAATTCACGGCCACGGTCATTACCCCGGCCAAAGGATCTTCCGTCAAGAAAGAGGTCAGGTTTGTACCGTTCGGTCACCAAGACAAGTTGCCCGTAAGGATCATGAAAAAGATCGCCGACAACACGATCGTAGGCAGCAATATCGAGTTCAAGGCGAACATGGCCTACGGCGATGGGTTGATGGTCTGCCGGAGGGTGAAGAATCCGGAGACCCAAAAGATCGAGCTGGAGGAACTTACCCCGGAAGAGGCTCCGGAGATATTCCAGTTCATATCGGATAGCAACTACTTACGGGTAATGTCCGAGCTGGCCAACGATCTGGTCGTATTCTCCGACTCTTTCGTCTATCTGGCTTTTGGCAAACGGAAGGCCGGAGAGAAACCGAAGGTAGTCCAGATCTGGCACCGGGAGATGTGCTTTTCCCGGATCAGCGAGCAAGACGAGAAGACGAAACGCATCGAGTATCATGGTTATTCCTCGCAATGGGGAGAGGAGTCATTTCCGGACGACGTGATCGTAACGAGATTGCTAGACCGCCGAAGCCCGCTTTACGATCTCAAGGTCCGTACCGGGCTCGTACCCGATCCGGAGACCGGAGAGAAAAAGGACGAGGAAGAGAATGGCTATACGTTAAGCCTCAATATGCCGGTACCGGGGCGTTTTTATTACAACCGCCCTTATTGGTGGTCCATCTTCCTCGATTGGTACGAGTTCAGTTGCGCCATCCCGAAATTCAAGAAGGCGTTGCTGAAAAATCAGATGGTCTTGAAATATCACGTCTCCATCAACATGAAATTTTGGGACAAGCTTTACGACTCGGAAGGTATCCCCAAGGATGACAAGAAGAAACGGAACGAGCGCAAGAACGCTTTCCTACAACAACTGAACGACTTCCTTTCCGGAGAGGAGAACGCTGGTAAGAGCTTCGTATCCCATTTCCGGTATGATCAGATCAATAAATACGAGGAGAACGATATCATCATCAAGCCCTTGGAATCATTTATCAAGGGCGGTGAGTATATAGAGGACTCGGAGGAGGCGACAAACGTGATCTGTAACACGATGGGCGTACATCCATCCTTGAAAGGAGCGTCGCCCGGGAAATCGAAGAACATCAACGGTACCGAGGCCCGGGAGTTATTCATTATCGCCCAAGTGCTGTTCAAGCCGCTCCGGGACATGATGGTTCTCCCGCTATACCTAGCCCGGGAGATCAACGGATGGGGAAAAGACATCGAGTTCGTGATACCCAATATCATGCTAACGACACTCGATAAGAACACGGGATCGGAAAAGAGTATCGGTAACGAAAAAGTATAATCATGACACAGCCATTCCTACAAACGATAGATGATTTGAGGCATACCGTCAAGGTAAACGCCTCATTTAAGTTCGAGATATTGGAGCCTTATCTTCAAGACACTTTCGATCGATATATCGTCCCCTACCTCGGGGAAGCCTTGGTCGATCGGCTGTATCGAGAGCCGTTAACGGAAGATATCCTTACGATCAAGATACTCGCCAGCCGGACACTGGGACCATTGGCCGTGGCGATAGCCAGTCCGGAGCTAGGGGTCTTGATCGGTGACAGCGGGCATACGGTAAGCCGGAACGATAAGTTCACCGTAGCCAGCGATCAAAAGATCGCCCGATCGGAAGAGAGCATGCAGGAACGGGGATGGAATAACTTGGATAAGCTACTGGAGCATCTCGGAAGCCACGAGAACGACTATCCGGAATGGAAAGAAAGCCGCTATTACAAGAACCAAGCCAACGGCCACTACCTTAATTCCGCCCGGGAGTTCCAATATTACGGTAAGGTGAATATCGATTATTCCCGGTTGACCTTCGAAAAGTTCCGTCCCCTACTCGATACACTGGAGATGAAGCTATGCCGCTGGATCGGGACCACTCTTGACAAGAGCTTAAAAGACACCTTAAGGACCGGCGTGGATGATCCGCTCCGGATCAAGCTGATTGATTATATCCGGGTATGGCTCGCTATGTACGTAGCCAAGCTCCATACCAGCCAAACCACCCGGGTACAACGTACGGCGGCCGGCCAGCTGGAGTTTAAGCCCGCGATCTATCCGCTGTATTCCGATCCCACGGACAACGGTAATTTCTACGCCGAGCAGGTAACGTCATTAGAAGCGGTAATCGAGGATTACATGAAAGTTTACGCCCCGGAACTAGGCCTCCCCACTCCTATCAAGAACGACTTTAATTCCAAGGACAAACATATTTTCGTATTATGAGAAAAATAACGATCAAAGATATCGATTACCTCGTGCCCGGCACATGGGATGAGATGACAGCGGAACAGCTTTGCTTTCTCGCCAATATTTTGAACTCGAAAAGTACGGCCCAAGAAGCCAAGGTCAAGATGCTATTGTTTTGCCTGTCCGCGAGAATCCGGCGATATCAGAAAGCCAATGGAACCGGTTACGCCGTTTCCCTTCCCAAAGATCGTATATGGATCACGGCCGAGCAACTGGCGGCGTTGAGCACCATCTTTGATTTCTTATTCCAAGAGACAGAAAAAGGGATCGAGCTGGATATCCGCTTAACCCGTAACCCATTCCCCGTCTACAAAGGCAAAGATATCGAGTTATACGGCCCGGAAGACGGCCTGACCAATATCAGCTACGGACAGTTCATCATGCTACAGACTTGGCAACAGCGGATGAGACAGGATTTCTTCGAGGCATTGGATAACTTCCTATCCATAATCTGGAAAGACGGCTCATTCTCCATACGTGAGGACGGTGATCCGGCTTGGTTCCGGAATGTAGAGCCGATCGTAAAGACTGTCATGTTCTGGTACTACCTAGGTAGCATGAATTTCATACAAGCAAAGTTCTCCCGGGTATTCTCCTCCGGAGGGAATGAAGCCCCTTTGGATATATTCGACACGCAACAACGCATCGTGGATGAGATGGCCAGCGGAGACGTGACCAAGAAAGAACAGGTAAAACAATCCCTTTTATACGACGCTCTCTATACCCTAGAAGTAGCGATCGAAAAAGAGGAGAAAAAGAAACAAGACATGTAGTAATAGGTGTTTTTCATGGTATTAGATTTTTAGATTAGTAATGGACAGCCGCTTTGCCTGTGAAGGTGGAGCGGTTTTGTTATTATCTCCAATCCAGATACTATGATAATAAAAATATTACCAAACGTTTGCCATTGATAATATTTTTATTATCTTTGTGATGTCATTAAGACAAGAGCTCTATGCATAGTGACGATGGGCTAAAAGCCCGGATAGAAGAGGCAGAAAAAGATCTCCTTTTTTATCTCCGCAAGTATCATGAACTGACTTCGAGAAGCAAATTCATGAAAGCGGTGGTTGATAAAGAGATCAAGAGACTTGAGAAAGAACTTAAGGAACTTGGAAAGTATTATTGACCAGAAAGGTTCTCCCCCTCCAGGCCAGAGGGGGAGTTTCCCTTTCATGTGTAACTCAAAAAACAGAATAAGATGGATAAAGTAAAGCGTTTTTTTGAACTAAAGGAACTTTGGAAAAAGTCCCCGGAGAATGACCGCCCTACCATAGACCGACAAATTACCGATCTGTTGGATAGCATGGATGAAAAGGAAACCGAACTGCTTACCGCAGGTGTGCAAAATGACTTTGAAAACATCCATAAAGAGATCGCAGACATCAAGGAGCAGCTAACTATTCGTGAGCGACTGAGTCCCGTTTTACCATACCTGTCCGTCTCTAATCTAGCCAAAGATTATTTCGGGAAATCATCCTCTTGGTTCTACCAACGATTAAACGGGAATAGCGTGCACGGTAAAATTTGCAAATTCACACAGGAGGAACTGGCTATTCTGGATATGGCGCTGAAAGACATCAGCCGCCGGATTACTAAATTGAACTTGGTATGATACTTACGAAAACAATACAATGCGATCGGATATGTCGGACAAGTATAAAAACAGTGATATAAGTATGAATGCGGAAGAAAAATTAAATATTTTAATAGCAGAGTACCATTCATTAAAAACAGAGGTAGAGAAAAAAGGCTTTGATGAAAAAATGCAACATACTTTATCAGAGATGTCTTCTGAAGAAAGAAGCAGAAATTATTTAAGGCTCTTTCTTTGTTTATTCAAAAAATATTATCACATTTACATGCCCAATAAAAAACACTATATGAATCCCTATACAGTGTAACAGGTAAGCAATCCTGTTCCGGTTATGTTTCCGGTGGGCGCACTATATAGGGATTCGCCTTTTACCTATGCCATACAAAGTTATTCCACTATCAAAATTATTGATCAACAAGGATAATGATCGTTTTGAACCTTCTTCAAATGAAAAAGAAGCAGTAAATGTTATGCTAGCTAAAATGGGGAGCAAAATTTATAGGATTGCTCAACACATATTAGATAACGGACTATCCCCAAAACCATTTTATGTGGTTTCTTTTGGCGATAAGTTTCTAGTAAAGGAAGGAAACCGTCGAACAACAGCTATAAAGCTAATGACCCGTCCTAATTTAATTGATTCAAAACTTTTTCCTCAATTAAAAAAAGGCTTTATCAAACTAAATATTCAATTTAAAAACTCACCTATCACCAAAATACAATGTTTTGTGTTTGACAATATAACAGAAGCAGATAAATGGGTAAAATTAGAGCATACAGGAGAGCAAAAAGGTATTGGTATCGTTAACTGGAATTCTGAACAAATAAAACGTTTCGATATGAAATATGGGAAAATGCCTCCCATTGAAATTCAAGCCCTAGATTTCTTAAAAAGTTCTCCTTATACCGAAGATAGTACATTGAATCTATTATCAGGCTTAAAAGTCACAAATTTACAACGTTTACTAAGTGATCGTTTTGTAAGAGAAAAGCTTGGCCTCAGATTCGAAAACAGTAAGCTGAAATCCAATATAGAAGAATCTGAAATTGTTAAAGGATTAAGTCTCATTATTAATGACATTACAAAACCAGACTTCATAGTAGGAAAGATCTATACCTCAAAGCTACGTGCAGATTATATTAATGGCTATAAAACAAATAGTTTACCGGATTTAAATCAAAAAGTAGAGAAAGAGTGGTTACTTGTTGATCCTACCATTGAAATACCAGAAGAAAAGAATGCATTTCCTTCTAATAATACAAAAGGAAGCGATAAGAAAGGATTCTCAAACATAGAATCGATTATTAAACGTAAAACCTTAATCCCTAGATCATGTTTGATCAATATAACAAATGTAAAGGTCGCCAAACTCTATTACGAACTACAACGTTTGGATATCAACTCATTTACGATTTGTTCATCTATAGCTCTTCGTGTTTTCATCGAGTTAAGCGTGGATACATTTTTAGAAAAAAAAGGGTTACTTCCAGAAGATAAAGTATCAGCCTCAAAATCAGGAGCTACCCTTTATCAGAAAGTAAGTAAAGTCACCGATTTCATGGCCAAAAAGAAATATATTGATGACACTTTAAGCAAAGGCATCAAAACCATAACTAAAGATCAAAATAGCATTTGGGGTATAGATACGATTCAAGCCTATTTACATAATAATCAATTTTCACCCTCAACCGAAACTCTATTAACCACATGGGACAATATCCAAGAATTTGTAGTAACTTTGGAATACCTTTGTTAGTTCCTTATACAAAGGACTTTGAGAGAATTACCCAATTTTGAGGTAATGACTTGGCAACTGTGACATTTGCTGCGTTCTTCCTCATTTTGCTTCAAAGCAATAGCTCGTGGTGCAAATATATGATATTGGGGTGGAAACAGCAAATGTCCACCCCAATAATTATCAATAATTGTCAGTTAAGGAAATAGAATATCCTCTTTTGATATATTCCAATTATCAAAACTAAATTTCCACCGTTCCTCCATAAATTGCAGCATCAACAAACCACGCTTCTTTATTTCATCTGGAGTCCATTCTTTATGTTTAGAAACTTCAATTTCACTATACGAGCCATTATAGTATCCTATTTCTTTTCCGTCTTTGTTTAGCAGACATTTCTTTTTGTCAAAATCGTAATTCTGCAACTTTGAATTTTTAGAACGATTTAATAGTAATAGATTTCCCAAAGAATTCAAATACTGACGTTTTTCTGAAGGTTTAAGATGCCCAAAACGATTTTTCCAATAAATATCATTAGGTGATTGTGGGTATATGTGTTCAATTGTATCCTCTTTCTTTCTCTTGTTAAAGTCCTCCCAAGAGACTTTCATATTAGCATTGTCTTGTAGGTACAATTCATATTCATAGAGAAAATACCTAAGTCCGCTCCATGAATAAAAGCCTTCTCTATCATTTTTTGAGAATAGTTCTTTTATATGATTTTTGAATCTTTCCAAATCAAACCATCCATAATAGTTTTCATCGTCTTCCCCATCCGTCAAAAAGTCAATATCTGCCGTAATTGTTTCTATATCCAACTGTCCCATATAATACTCTCTTGTCTTTCTGTAAAGATTGCTATTTTGCGTATTTGAAGAACGGTGTGATACAGCAAAAACCAAGAAATTGAATCTTTCACAAGCATCTAAAAAATTCCAAATTAAATCCTCATTGGTTTCTTTGGTAAATACAGCCATTATCATTGGAGGGAAAGCACCCCAGCCAACTCGTTCTAACTTCTGAATGTGCTCTTTTATTCTATCTGAATGGTTAGAATATTGGATGTTAAATATGTAGAACCATTGTTTTACACACTTAGATAGGCTGTCGATATAATTTTTTTAATGAATAAAATTTAAAGGAGACAAAAATGCCACAAATTCTTATAGACAGAAAAACATGTTCTAAATGCAATACTTGCGCAACTGTATGTGTAATGGGAATCATTGATAAATCGACAGCCTTAAATTATCCAACCATACCTGAAGAAAAATTGGATTATTGTTTAAAATGTGGTCATTGTGAGTCTTTTTGTGCACAGAAGGCTCTTACCTTAGATTTCCTTCTTGACGAAAAAATTAATACGTCTTTTTTGGATAGTCAGATTGAACCACAGAATATAGCATTGTATATAAAAAGTCGACGTTCTGTGAGACATTATTCTTCAAAGACAGTTAATAAAGAGTTAATTGCTAAAGTTATTGATATAGCCCGTTATGCTCCATCTGGAGGGAATGGACAACCAGTAAAATGGATTGTTATTCATAAACCATCAGAGGTAAATCGTGTTGCAAGTTTAACCGTTGATTGGATGCGAACTATTCAAAACACATCACATCCTCTAGCAGATTATGTACCTGCAATAATTTCAACTTGGGATAGTGGTTTGGATTTGATTTGCCATAATGCTCCCCATTTACTTTTTGCACATGTTCCTATTGAGCCAATTGATGACCCTACCGAAGCAATTATTGCTTTGACTCATTTTGATATTGCTGCGCCCGCTTTTGGTATCGGTACATGTTGGGCTGGATTCGTAAAGTTGGCTATAGACAATTATAAACCATTAAAGGATTTGTTATCAATACCAGAAGAACGTAAAGCGGCTTGTCCAATGCTATTTGGATATTCAAGTTATAAAATAACTTCTATTCCGAGACGCAATCCTGTGGATATTACATGGAAGTAAAATAGAAGTTACTTAATGACTAAAATGGTGTATTAAACAGTTAATCTTGATTCAGTAAAAAAAATAATTTTGTTTTACTGAATCAGACTCTAATCAACTAACAATTAAGAGGGATGGTTTTTTTCAGGAACTCTCTCCAACATTTCCAAAAAACAACATTCCCATTGTTTTGCAGCCAAACTAACAATTTGACAATTAAGATTTATTCCATATTTATCAGCAATAACTCTGACTTGACTTTTTCTGAATATTGTCTTTAATACAGTTCTGGCTGGCAAATCGGGTTTTTGCAACAAGAAAGTGAGAAAATTCAGATATTTTCTTTTCAATTCATAACTTATTGACATTTTTTTTCTTTCAATCTTTAAAAGTGCTGACTTGACTTTTGGTGGTGGCAAAAAACTCTCATGAGATATTTCATACATAAGTTTTAAATCAAAAAAAGTATGATAAAACACAATATATGGATTGAAAACTTTTTTTGAAAATAACTTTTGGGCAGGTTCAAGTTGCATTATCAATGAACCACCCATAAAATGCTCAACACTATCAAACATCAAGGATTTTAAAATTTCAGAAGTTATTCTGAAAGGGATATTAGACACAACTTTAAAATTTCTTTTTGGTATGGTGTAACATCTAAAATCACAATCAATAATTTTGACATTCGTGTTGTTAGAAAACTTGTTTTTTAGAATGGACAATAGCGATTTATCATTCTCTATTGCAATTAGATTTGTGCATTGACGAACTAAATGAACAGTCAAAAATCCTTTTCCGGCACCAATATCTATAACAGTGTCGGATTCATTTATTTTCGCAATTTTAATTGCATCATCTATCAGCACTTTATCTATAGTAAAATGCTGTCCCGTGTATCTTACGGGCAGTTTATTTTTTATCATTACTTATTTCTTTAATTGAGATATTCCCACTTAATACATTTTTTGCGGTGAATTTTTTCTTAAGTAAAAACTCGGCATACACATCAGATTGACTTCTATCGTATGTGAAATACATTATCCAATGATTAAACAAGAAGTCATCATCATCTAATGGATTATCTTTGTTTTTACCTAAATATTCATATATGGTTTTCCATGTTTCATTAATATCTGTTCTTAATCGTCCTTTTGTTTCATCATCTTCATGTAATAAAGTGGACAAATATATTAGACGGTTTTTTAGTAGTTCCAAATGAGACAAATCTTTTCCTCTATTGTTCATTGTCTCAAATGTTACATATACATCTAATGAGTCATCTATTTCATAATAATTGAATTTCAACCTGTTTATTGCCTTATCAAAGATAGCTTCTTTATCCTCTTTACTCAATGACTTAAGTCTATTTTTGAAATATTCTTTTGCAAACATAAGATTTGCTGTATACAATGTTTCGGGATACTTGTCTGCAGCAGAGGATTCTTGTTCTAAAATCTTTGTCTTGAAATACTCATCGCTTGGATTATCCTTTTCATATCCAAATACAAAAGACTTATATAGCTGGTTGTAAGAACGATACAAAAAACGGTCTATCCATTCACTCTTTTGTCCGTAATTAATGCCTTCATTGTCATTAAACGTACATAAAATTTCATGCAATAAGATAATTAAAGTAGTCAATCTCTGCTGTCCATCTATTACATAATATGCGGACAGCCCCTTTTTGAGAAGCCATAAATCATCTTTCCATTTTTCGATATTGGATACCTCATTTGCATTTATTGGTTCTACTGTCAATAATCCAATATAATGTATTTTATTGGGGCTAAGGTTTTGGATATCTTCCCAAAAGTCATCTAACTGGCGTTCTTCCCAAGAATAGCCACGTTGAAAATCAGGAATACGAAAAATTTTATTGTTGAATATTTCTGATAATGACAAAAGCTTTGTATCGCTCATACTTTTAGACTGCTAATCAATTTTTGTTTTCTATATATTCTAATATGTCATCCATCGTTGCTTTGAAAAAACGACCATAATCGCTTGATACATTTATAGGCTCCCAGATTTTGAAGCACTTTTGTCCTAATGAACGACTAAAAGAAAGTTGGTATTTTTTTCCACATACCGTAAAATCAAAGACCTCACCCTTTGTTCCTGTCTCTAAGGCTTCTGATAGGTCTTTCAAATTTTTAATCATCTCATCTTTACTGCCAAGAAAAAAAACGATTGGTTGATGATATTTTGAATTATTAGGTAAAGTTACAGAATACACTTCTACTTCATCTATAATTGTTTTATTTAGCGCCACAGAACCATTTGTAAAAGATTTCACTTTCTCGATTTTAGCAACTTTTTTTAGTTGAGCATTTGTGTAGGTTGGCACAGACAATAGTAATGTTAAGACAAGTATGCACTTTAAACATACACTTGTTCTCTTTAATACTCTCATAATTAGATACGTTTAAATTGTTAAAAATAAGCGTGAACCGTATGCCACACTCTTACTTGAAGGTCGTAGGAAACCTTGAATACAGATGTAACAATAGCAGCCCACGCTATAGCGTGAGAACCACTATGCTATCCTTGTATTCAGATTGAAAATTTCCTACGTTTTCAAGTACAAGATAAGCATAACGCTTCTTCTTTTTCTCGTATGTCTTTGAAAAGGGTTGCCCCAATCCGAATACAAAAGTATAAAAAATCCGTGATATGTCATTCAACTATCACGGACTTTATTTTGATTTACAAATTAATACCCCGATTTTGTCTCCTTGCTTGTGGTCTCAGCTTCTCAATAAACTCCTCTTTCTTCCGTCTGAACCAACTGACATGTGAAACTCCGTCTATGTGGAGGTTGAAATTCCCCTCCTTGTCCTCTTTCAGTGAGCATATCGTTTTGTCTGCCTTGAAATGCTGGTTAAACTCACAAGAATAGAGTTCCCCTTTGATGGAAACATCCTTGAACGTGCATAACTTTCTGATGAGAGCATCGCCAAAGTTCAGCGTATCACGCAGAAATTTGATGGTTGGCATCAGCTTCTCCACATACGGGAAATAGTGCTTGACATAATCCACGAATTCGGACAGCTTGCGGTGCCGCTGTTCGTAAGCATCCGTTATCTCCTGTATGTGCTTTGCCTGTTGCTGTTCCCTGTGTCGAGCTTCTTCTTCAAGTTCGAGGATGCGGTCTTGCAAATCCTCGTTTCTGCGTTCCAAAATCTTAACTTTGTTGCTTCCGAAAAGAGAACCGACACTTTCTGCAATGTGGATCGCTGCTGTGGTGGCTGCGCCTTTCAGTTTCTCGGTCTGCACCTCTTTCTTGGCTCGTCTGAGTTCCTGCTCCGCTTCGGTTTTCTGCTCCTGCAAATCCACCACTTCCGATTTCAAGCTGTCAGCAAGTTTCTGTATGTCTCGATAATACTGCTGTGTGGACTTGTGACGAGCCTGTGAGCCGTCTATGCCACGTTGCAGACCGTACTTTGCCATCGCTATGGCATAACTGTCCTGGTAGGATTTCAGCTTCAAGCGTGTCATGATATCATCGGCACACAGGCGGACGGCATTGGTTGGTTTCTTTCGATACCGCTTCTTTACCTGTTCCTCACGTTTCTTGCGCTTGCGCTCTCCCTTGACAATCGGAACGAGGGTAATATGTATGTGTGGCGTTTCCTCGTCCCTGTGCAGGTGTGCAGCCACGATATTCTCCTTGCCGAACAGGTCGGCAAAGTATTTCATATTGTCGGCACACCATTCGTCAAGTCTGCCCTCCTTTTCGATACGCTTCATATCCTCGTGCGTTCCCGACACATTGATACGGATAGCCCGAACTTGGTTGTTCCCGATTTTGCGTGTCAGTCCTGCTTCCTCCAATCTCTTTTGAATGGCTGCCGTGCGGTCTTTTATTCCATCGGGGTATGTGACGAGTTTTCGGTTAAGGTGTGTGCGTGTGGGGTCTGCGTTCTTCGGTATGATGAAACGCTCGATGTGGGCGGTCGTTCCGCTGTCGGAACCGTGCGCCTTTTCCATGTGTAATACTACGAATCCCATATATAATTCCTTTCTTATTCTGCTTGTGAAACATCGTTTGATTATTGCTTATGTACGGCTGTTGCCGTTGGTCTTGGAGAGTCCAGAGAGGTGCAACCTCTTTGGCTTATTGGGGAATTTTCAGCGTTGCTTGCAATGCGGCTCGGAAAATTCCCTAATAAGCTACGGTATTTTCCATCGGTAAATATCCGTACCGCTGCAAGCATCCCCTTACATCTTCAACCCTTTCTTTTTCGGTGGCTGTATCATCCGCCTTGCGGATTGGACTTGCTTCTTCTCCGTTATCGGTTTTTCCGATTGGGACATGGGCTTGTCGCACAGGTAAGCGTTCAGGTCTTTGTGTCCGTTGTAGTTGTCGGAGAAGTCGCAGATGCGACCACTGAACTCTCTCGCCAAGTCCAAGTAGGCATTTCTTCCTGCCTCGTCATTGTCAAACAGGCAATGGATGCGCTCGTACCTATGCAGCACGTCTATGGCTTTGGAAACATTGGCAATCGAATTAAGGATGATGTAATCCTGCCCATCAAGGTTGGGTATGATCGGGCAGTTCCTCATCCGCAACGTAAGAAATGACAGGTAGTCCATCATACCCTCGAACACTAGGCATTTTTCTCTCGGTTCTCCCTGCTGGCATATATGGCTGATGTCCTTCGGTGCGATGCAGCCCTTGAAGAAACGGTTGCGCACTTCAAACCCTCCAGCCACATTCGGGAAGCCGATGGCGAAATAGGGCTTGCCGTTATGGATGAAGTGCAGTTCCTTACATTCCAATCTTGCCAAGTCGGTGTTTATGCCCCTTTCCTGCAAGTAACGGAGCAATGCAGGATGGGTAAGTTCTCCCACCTCTAACTGGTGGAAACTCGGTTCGGATGACTGCTGGCGAAAAGAGTAAAGCCAAGCCTTTGTCTTGATTGAAATCAGAGTGGAACACAGAACGTTTCCGCCGCCTATGGCGGCAGAAACGTTTTTAGTTACCTTTGCTGTAGGCATAAGAAGCAAGCCG
>NZ_JAMOKM010000026.1:0-56427 GCF_023656665.1 Parabacteroides sp. B2-S-102
TTAGTTCCGCTGGAACCATGTTCATATTGTGATATAACATTACAGGAATAAATGTAATCAATCTAAACTTAAACTTAATTTTAAAACAAAAGCAAGATGACAAAGAATGAATCTAAGCTATTATCCCTTCAATGGATAGCTAAAACCTCGGCGTTCTGTTTGTTGCTTTCCGCTTTTTCTGTAAACGCGGCGATGGCCGTTCCTGCTTCCGTAGGCACGGTTGATGAGGTGATGGGCGTACAGCAGGACAAGAAGGTGACAGGTACGGTCGTAGACGAAGCGGGTATTCCCGTAATCGGTGCGAACGTGATCCAAAAAGGTACGACAAACGGCGTGATTACGGATCTAGACGGAAACTTTTCTTTGGAGATTCCCAATGGGGCGGTAATCGAGATCAGTTATATCGGTTATGCGACACAGGAGATCACGGCGAGCGGGCAGACGGGCTTGCAAGTGAAACTGACGGAGGACACGCAGAAGATCGATGAGGTGGTAGTCACCGCATTGGGTATAAAACGCCAAAGCCGCTCGTTGGGTTACTCCACGACGCAAGTGGGTGGCGAGGACTTTACGATGGCCCGTGACCCGAACCTAGGTAACGCCCTTTCCGGTAAGGTGGCCGGTGTTAGCGTAGGCGGTAACTCGACCGGTACGGGTGGTTCCTCCCGTGTGATCATCCGCGGAAACGCCTCCCTGACAGGTAATAATATGCCGCTATACGTGGTGGATGGCGTGCCCTTCAGTAACCAGAACTTAGGATCGGCCGGCACATGGGGCGGTATAGATATGGGTGATGGATTGAGTAACATCAACCCGGACGATATCGAGAGCATACAGGTGTTAAAAGGTGCCGCCGCATCCGCATTGTACGGATACCGCGGTGGTAACGGTGCGATCTTGATCACGACCAAGTCCGGAAAGAAAGGTAAGCCTGTGAACATCGAGTTCAACAACAACTTGACTTTTAACATGATCTACGACTACCGAGACTTTCAAAATGTGTTCGGGCAGGGTGATTATGGCGTACGTCCTACCTCCGTAGCGGGAGCTGAGACCACGCAGACTAGTAGCTGGGGAGACGTTTTAGGTGGTACGGCGACCAACTTCCTGGGAAATGAGGTGCCTTACGAGTATATCGACAATTGGCCGAATTTCTACCGCACGGGTATCAACAACTCAACTTCCGCCTCGCTCAGCGGCGCGGGAGACAAGATCACCTACCGCTTCGGCGTATCCAACGTAGCAGAGAAGGGACAGTTACCGAACTCTAGTAACAGCCAGCAAGGTATCAATATGAATACGACGTATGATATCTTGAAGAACCTGCACTTGATCGTAAACGCCAACTATGTGTTTGAGAAGTCGAAAGGCCGTTCGAACCTGTCCGATGGCAACGGTAATACCAACGCTACCTTGCTGCACTTGGCGAACTCGTTCGATGTACGTTGGTTGGAAAGAGGCTCGGCGAACGCTCCTTGGGGTTCCTTTGAGGACGGCTCGGAAATGAACGGTAATGGTAACCGCAATGTATATTTCAACAACCCCTACTGGTTGCAGTATCGGAAAACCAACGATATGCAGAAGAACCGCTTGACGGGATCAATGACCTTGAAATACGACATCACGGATTGGTTGTATGTGCAAGGTGCCGTTCAACGCGATGGTTACAATTTGGAGTTCAAACAGATACAGCCGACTGGAGCTGCTGCGGATCCACAAGGCTGGATGACGGAATACTCCCGTAGCTTCTCCGAGATGAACTTGAACTACTTGATCGGGTTCAATAAGGAGTGGGGCGACTGGTCGGTTGGCGCCACGTTGGGCGGTAACCGTCAGCGTACGATCAACAAGATGTTCTATACGACGGATGGAGGCCGTCCGTTTATCGTCGATGGACTGTGGTCTGTAAATAATCTCAGCGATAAACGATCGAAGAAGGACTATTCGGAATACCGGGTGAACTCCATATACGCTACGGCGGACTTCGGATGGAAGAACCAAGTGTTCTTGAACCTGACGGGACGTAACGACTGGTTCTCCACCTTGAACCCGGATAGCAACAGCTATTTCTATCCGTCCGTGACGCTCTCGTGGGTATTCTCCGATACCTTCCGTGACAATATGCCGGATTGGTTCGATTTCGGTAAGATCCGCGGCTCGTGGGCAAGCTCCTCCAATGGTACAGATCCATACAAGACCTTGATGGTGTATAAGGTTCAGAATTTCCAGATCAACGGACAGACCGGAGGTACGGCAAACAGTAACCAATTTGCGAATCCAGACTTGAAACCGGTCAGCATCAAGGAGTACGAGGTGGGCTTGAACCTAGCGTTTATGAGCAACCGCCTATCGTTCGATATGGCGTACTACAACAAGAACACGACAGACGATATCGCTGTTGTCACCACGTCCAGCGCGTCCGGGTTCGGATCGAAATACATGAACGTGGGCGAGATCCGGAACCAAGGTTTCGAGTTCATGGTGAATGCGACACCGGTGCATACGAAGAACTTCTCATGGGAGACGACCTTCAACTTCGCATACAACGATAGTGAGGTGAAATACCTGGGAGGCGTAGAGTCCCTGTCTATCGACGGAGCCTCCGCACGCTCGGGCAACGTGACCGTCCGCAACATCGTAGGCCAGCCTTACGGTATGTTGGTGGGCTACAAATACGCCCGTGACGAGCAAGGCCGGATCATCCATAAGAACGGTATCCCGCAAGCGACCGACGAGTTGCAGAACCTAGGCAACGGTGTCTACAAATATACCGGAGGATGGAGCAACACGTTGAGATTCCGCGATTTCTCCTTGTCGTTCTTGATTGACTACAAGGCAGGCGCAAGCCTCTTCTCCGGCACGAACTACTCGCTCTACAGCGAGGGTCTGCACAAGGGTACGTTGCTTGGCCGTACGGTCGATAACCCGGGAGGCAGTGGCTTTATCGGTGCCGGTGTCATGATAGATGACAATGGAAAGATCCTTGGAGAGAACAACGTGGCGGTAAACGCGCAGGATTATCACAAGGGGATCGTCAACAATAATATCGCCGAGGAGTTCGTCTACAATGCCAGCTTCATCAAGTTGCGTGAGTTGTCGCTCGGCTATACCTTCCCGCAGTCTGTCTTGAACAAGATGAAGGTGGTGAAGGGCTTGAGCGTCTCGTTGGTGGGACGTAACCTATGGACTATCTTGAAGCATACCGATAACATCGATCCCGAGTCAGCTTACAACAATACGAACGGACAGGGCTTGGAGTTGAACGGTTATCCGGCCACGAGAAATGTCGGTTTCAATGTCAATGTCAAATTCTAATCACGTTTGAAGAAGTATAATAGTATGAAAAAGTATTTAGTATATATGACGTGCGCCGCCGCGGCCATGATCGGGGGAACGGGTTGCAGCGATTTCGGGGATGTGAATATGGACCCGGAGCACCTGAATTCGGAGAATATCCCGACCGAGTTATTGTTCACCAACGGTCAGCATCAGATGTTAGGATCTGATTGGGACGTATGGCGAAACGGTTGTATCTATGCGGCTCAATGGATGAGCCATACCGCATCGTTCAATTGGTTGGGTAATGCGAATTACACTTGGAACGACGGCTACTCAGGTGCGTATTGGGAAATCTACAACGGTGACACGCGCGGGGCGCTCCGCGACATGAAAAATGCGGTGGAGGCTTGGAAAGAGGATCCGTCACGGCAGACCGATTACCAAATCGCCCGTATCATGCTCGCCTACGGCATGCACCGCATGACCGACCTTTACGGGGATATCCCCTACTCGCAGGCGGTACAGCCGGAGTTGTATTCCTTCCCGGAGTATGACACGCAACAATCTATCTATATGGATTTGTTGAAGGAATTGAACGAGGCACAGGCCGCCTTGAACGGTGCATCGGCGGCAGCGATGAAATCGGCGGACAACTTCTACCAAGGCGATGCCTCGAAGTGGCGGAAGTTTGCCAACTCACTGATGCTGCGCGTGGCGATGCGTATGTCGAAGGTAGACCCGGCCGCGGCGGAGCAATGGGTGAAGACCGCGGTAGCCAACGGGGTATTTGAGTCGGATGCGGACAACTGCATGCTGATGCATGCGGGTGGCCTGACAACGAACGACTCCTCCGAGCCATACGCCAAGATCTACTCGCACGAGGATCGCGGCAACTTCTTCCTGACCGAGTATTTCGTGGATCTGCTGAAAAGTACTAACGATCCGCGCCTGCCGTTGATCGGTACGGTGTGCGAGGATCCGACCATCTCAGTGCAGGCGGGTAGCGACTTCCAATATGGCAATTCCGATCCGGCCGTCCAGAAAGGCTTGCCTAGCGGTTTCTCCGACAGCCCCGATAGCCCGTGGTTCGTAGGAAACAAATACCCCGAGTTCAAGGACGAGGATTACCGCAGCACGTACAGGAGTCGTTATTCCACGATAAACCGTTATACCTATTCCGACCCGACGGGCCCGACGTTCGTCTGCACCTATGCCCAGACACAATTGTTGCTGGCCGAGGCTGCCGTACGCGGCTGGGTAGACGGGAGCGCGCAGGCTTACTACGAGAACGGCGTACGCGCTGCCATGCGGCAGTTCGCACAGTTCCCCAACGGCACGGCACTGTACAATCAGTATCTGACGCAGGCCGCGATCGACCGCTATTTGACGGAGAACCCGTTCAATGCATCGAAAGCGTTGGAACAGATCAACACACAATATTGGATCAACTGTTTCTGTGATGAATATGAGACCTTTGCTAACTGGCGTCGTTCCGGCTATCCGGAATTAAAATCGACCTATGACCCGGCCAATCCGTATCCTAACGCAGATACGAATGGCGAGATCCCCCGTCGTTTCCGCTACCCATCAAAAGAGTCGCAAGACAATGCGGCTAATTACGAGGCAGCTGTTAGCCGTCTGTCCGGTGGCGATCACTTCAGTTCTCGCATATGGTGGGACGTGGCGAAATAAACTGTCCTACCGCTCACCGCAGATAACAAGAAAGAGGATGTCAAAACTAAAATGACTACTCTAAGTAGTTGCAAATTGCAATTGTAAAGCTAAAAAAAGCTGTATTATTGCTTGACACATTAAGTTGTGCGTATAAGGTCAGTCATTACAATAGAAGTACATTGATTGGGACTATTTTGAATAACTGATGGCATGAGGGGATAAGAATGAGCAATCATCTTATCCCCTCTTTGTCTACTCGGTTAGCCTGTTTAGTTACATAGAATAATGTACACTGAATTTTGGTATGATTATCTTACTATTCAATCGAAACAGGTACTTGTTCTCGAAAAAGCATTTTTATGAAACTACAAAAAACATTATGAATTAAAATCTTTAGCTATGAGGACAAGAAAGCAAGAACACTTGCCTTTCAGGAGGAGAGCTTCTTTCAACGAAGCAAGTTCTTCTAGCAGACGGTCAATGCGGAAAACAAGTTCTTTTTCCCTTACTTTAGCATTATATGCACTAGCAATCGGTGTAACCTGCAATGGCAACACTTCTTCAGCGTTATTTTCCATACAGTAAAGGATATGGCTGTAACTTGCCATTTGCGGAATCCTAAAACCTTTGCCGAGCAAAAAGCCGGACTCGGATCGGAGGAAAGAAGCCGGGGGAGGCAGCCCATAAAAAGGGCAATCCGATACAATCAAGAAATTAACCTGCTATACCCTTGTACGAATGAAATAATCCATCATAGACACTACATACCTAAGTAATGGTATCAATACACCGATTACATATATCATAGCGTACCCCAAAAGGACAAAAGGTAATGTTCTACGATAAATACATGCAACAGCGAGCAATATAAACGAAAAAGAAAAACCATAAACTCCCATTTGAAAACCGGGTATCAATTCATAAACAGGTATGGGCTCCGGATGAAGCATGGCTCCGGCCACAATAGAATAAAGGCTGGTCAATAATATAAGCAGCGTATATAAGCAACTCTTAAGAATCCTGGGATCATTCATTTTACAATAGAGAATCGTTCGGATATCACTTCTAAGAAACTCAATGCCCAGTAAGAGAGCCACCATAACGCCTGTATCAAAAGCAGAAAATACATTCATTCCAATCACCTTTGGCGCAAAGATATGTAAATTATTCTTTGATTTGGCAGACAAAAGGCGGTGTGATCCTAATCGATGAAAATGGTAGACGATTCATGCTCACCCCCATAAACGAAAATGAATTAACAGAACTATCTCTATGATAGAATACAGAGAGAAGCGGAAGTGCCCTCCGATGATAGAAAAGAAGGAGATGTGGCAAGCCGGTATATACCGGTATTCGCCACACCTCCTGAAGGTTTGAGGGTGTCCCAAAACGCAAAATGGAACACCCCCGCTTTGTGTTTAGTGTCTAGAAGTTCAGTTTATAGGATTGTTTACCTATCTGGATAATGTAGGAACCTTGCGGCATCTGCTCCGAGTACTCGCCTGCGGACAAGGACAGGGTCTTGTACACACGACCGTCGAAGGTTACGACATAAGCCCGCTCAGCCTCCGGTGTCCGGATGAACAGGCGGCTGCCGGAAGCCCATACACGCAACTCACCGGCCTCGATCTCCTCGTTGGCGGTCGGATCGTCGCCCTTCACGATACCGGTTACGGTTACTACCACGTTGCTACGGATGTTAGCGACCGTATAGCGACCGTTCGCGTCGGCCGTAAGTGTCGTACCGTTGGCCTTTACTACCATATTGTCGGCGTTATAGCCTGCTTTCACCTCTACGGTGAAGGAGAGGCTACTACCCTCCGTAACGGTAGTGGACCCAGAGGCGGAGATCGTAGCCCCCTCCACGACCGGAAGCGTCACGGTATAGGTAGTCGGGGTTGGCTCGGGTTCCGGTTCGGGTTCGGGGATACGGGATCCGTTCGCCGTGATCACCAGCGTACCGGTGATCTTCTCCAGCGTGAACTTACCGGTGGAACGATCATAAGCGTAATCCGTTCCGGTGGCAAGGGGTGCGTTGCCCATTTTCACGGTAATGCCGCTAGGGAGCTCGTAGCCGGAGCTTGGCTTCAAGGTCAGCTCGATCTTCGCATCCTTGGCCTGCGGCTCAAAGGAAGCGGGTTCGGAGGAGAGGTTCACGAGGTTAAGCACTACCTCGAAGTGACCCTCTTTAACACCCTTGACAGAGATAGAAAGCGGACCGCTCACGTTCGGTATCTCGATCTTGCCGGAAACATTATCATAAGAATACTCCCCGGCACTCAACAGGCGACCATTCATAACGACACTGATCGCATATGGCAAGTGGTAGCCGGTGTTGGGTTCCAGCTCAGCGGTGAAGGTCTCGCCTTCCTCCACATTCTCCGTGCCCTCGATCGTCACGCCCTCTGCGTTTTCCGTCACGGGATAGAGCTTATTAGCTTTCGCCGTGATCTCGATCGGGCCTAAGACCTTGGTGATAGAGATCTTGCCATTCTGATACGTATGCTCGGCGGGTTTGCCGTTCATCAGTACGGTAACGGCTTGCGGCAACTTATAATCTGCGGGAGCGGTCAATTGGATGTCTAACGACTTGCCATGAGTCACCTTCGTTCCGGACACAAAGTCGGAGGTTAGGTTCGTCAAGTTAAGTTTCACCTCGTAAGTCTTCGCCACGGCAACGGCTGTTACCTCTACGTTTTCGGTCACCTTGGCGATGGAAACCTCGCCGGTAGCCTTGTTATAAGTGTAATCCGTAGCGGCGGCGAGTGCCTTTCCGCCCATCTTCACCACGATAGCCTCCGGCAGGTCGTAGCCCTCGTCCGGCACCAGATTGAACGATAACGGATCTCCATGGGCAACGTTTTCTGGCACATCCATCGGGGTAAGGCTCGTAGCGGTCACCTTAACAGTGTACTGCTTCTTCACGCCCTTGGGGGTAGAGATCGTCAGGGTAGCGTCGATCCCCTTCAACAAGGCGAACGCTCCGGTTTGCTTCTCATAGGTATAGTCCGTACCGGCGGTAAGTGTCTTATCGCCCATCTTCACCGCGATAGAGCCATCGTAGGTATATCCCTCGGCGGCGGCGAACACCACGTTGAACGCGGCCTTCTCGCCAACCGTAAATAGCTGCTCGATCGCGTTCGGAGTCGCCACGACACCCTCGCCCGGCTTCAAGATCACGTTGAAGTGATGGTCGTCGATAGCGGTTGCCGTGATGGTAATATTTTCAGTTACCTTCTCGATAACTACTTTACCCGTCTTCGAATCGTACGTGTACTTAATCGTAGATGGAGTCACCGTGATATCCTCCGGCAAGCGGTAATCCGTAGCGGGCTTCAGCGTGAACTCGAAAGTTTCGTTCTCTTTTACCGGTACGCCTTTCACGATGTCCTTATCAGCGGTCAGGTTCGTCAGCTTACCGGTGATCGTAAAGCTATTCGGCTCAGGATCGGCATAGACAAATAATTCCATATCCGCGGTAACAGCATGTATCTTCACCGTGCCGCTCTTATAATCGGCCGCCTCCGTATAGGTATAGTCTTCACCTTCCTGGAGCGTCTTGTCCGTCTTAATGATAACATCTGTTTTCTTGATCAGATAACCTGGCTTCGCGGTCAGCTTGATCGTACATTCCGAGTTCTCTTTAACGGATAGACCTCCTTCCGGAATATCGGATGTAGCCCCGATCAGCTCACTCGCTTTGATCATATAAGTGACGGCCGGGATAGGCTCGGCATTGGCGGTGATCACCACATCGCCGATGACGGCCGGGATATGGATCCAGCCATTCGAGCTATCATAGGTATAGCCCGTACCGGCTACCAACTCCGTGCCGCCCATCGTAACCTTGATGGATGCCGGCAGGCGATAGCCCGCTTTGTCGCAGAGCAGCTGGCCCGTGAACTTTTTGCCTTCCTCTATCACGTTTTGGGTATTTGCCAACTTCAAGCTGGACGAGTTAAGCGTGACGGTATAGGTTTTGACTGTAGTCGGGTCGATGATGATCTTTGGGACATCAGGAAGGCAGGGAACCTCTTTGTCATCCACATATGGAGTTATATACAAATAGGGCGCATTAGATTCTTGGAATAACGTATGACTCTTGAGTTTGAAAGAATAAGGCGTATTCTCTGCCAACGTTCCAATCGAGATATTCTCTGTTGTAGACAAATAAGAGTCATTTCCACTAGCTGCCTCCAGCAGGATCTCCTTACCCTGAGCGTCAAATAATTGTATTTGGCCTTCCTTCGCTCCTTGTATAGACATCGAGAGCTTCAACGGTTTTCCGGAGAGTGCTCTTGCCACATCCGTAAAACGGATGGCAAACGGGATCTCCTGATTGACAGTTCCGCGGATCGGGATCTTGTCAAAAGTCCCTGTCATGTTGTCCAAAAATAGCATCTTGTTACCGGATCTCTCAAACGCAGGCTTATTCCGATCGGACTCAGAGAATACTTGTATATCGTAAGTAAGCTCTCCGGCCTTGTCGGATAACACTTTCAAATAATTGACATAGGCTCCGTTTTTAATCTGTTTTAGAAGGACAGATACCTCAAACGAGCCGTTCGCGTCAATCGTTACCTTGTCACCTTTATTCGCTCCAGCGAGGGTATAATCTTCTCCGGTATAAATATCCAGTTTACCGACCCAGTCCGTATATCCTTTCAAGGTATAACGGATGATGACATTATCCTTCGCGTTTGTCAAAGAATAACTGATACCCTGCGTATTAGAATAATTATATTTAGTGTTATCCAATCCAGAAACAGACAGGAATTCCTTATCGAAACCATTCCAATTGATATCAGCGTTCATCGGTTGCTCCGGATCATTCGGATCGTCCGGAACGGGATCGATCACGCCATTGTTGTCAATTCCGGTAGGGATAGTCTCCAAGGCACGCATCACTTCCCAATTGGAACCATCGGCAGAGCAGAGCAAAGCGATACGTTGCCCGTCCGACAAATCGGACGACAGAGTCATCGTGGCAGAATAACCGGTATACTCCCGCCAACCTCCAACGTATGCTTGAAAATTCCTCGCCAAAGGATCCGTTGGTTTTTGTACGATCGCACCATCCTGACCTATCACGCCCAACTCCAAATAGAACACATGATCTTTCAAGGCGTAGTATTTCATGTCGAAACTGACACTCGCATTATTCCCGGACTTACTATAATTCGCCCGTATCAGGTAAGGCCTGATAAAATATTCCTCCCCGCTTTGCTCGGGGCGAATCTCCAACAAGACCGCCTGTCCATCGCTATATCCATTGCCATCCCCCTCTGCATCCAAGGTGGAAAGCACGAAGTAACCGTTAGAATATCCATCCCAACCCCAATTGATATGGAACGTTCCATCCTCGCTGTATCCGTCGCAAACAAATGCATGTCCACCACTACTGCTTTGACCGTCATAGATCATCGGATAACCCAGATCCAGCTCTTTACGCAACATGTCTTTCCACTCATCCCAACGGTAAGCCTCTTTCTGAAGATACCGGATAGAGGGACTATAACCAAACACCTCGGATAACGCTAGCGCCACACGGGAAGTCTGCGTCCCACTTGCGCTGACACTGTAGTTCATCTCTACATTTGCTCCGCAATGGTAAAGAAGCTCGGCTACAGCATCAGCCTGCGCATCATTATAACCACCGCCTTTATAAGAAGAAAGCATATTCCCCCAGTCATAATCTCCGTATGAAAGTTTATGTCCGCTATAATACCCGTCAATCGAATAATAATTATATTCCGGAGGATTCACCGCCCGTATCGGATACTCATGATATTTCATGATGATACCCATAGCGGTAGCCACGCAGCCGGTCACCGTATGTTTACCTTTAATAGTCGGTGTTTGCCGGTTATACGGTTCGCCTTGGCTCCAGTTGGCCGTTTCCAACAACACCTTTTCCCCGGCCGCCCGCAGCGCCGTGCCGCTCATCAGTTGGTTCCACTCGGCGGCGATGTCCGGGGTGGCCTCGATGCCCTTGTCGTTCGCCCACGTGATCTGGTCTTGGTAATAGGCCAACATCCCGCGAAGGTTCTCCGGCAGTTTGTCGGGGTCGAAACTACCCTTGTCGGAGTAGCCTAGGACGGGGCGTACCCGGTCGTCACCCGCCACGATAGCGAACCCCTTCTCGCCGGGGAAGTTGAACACGAAGTAGTCGGCCGAGCCTTCCATCGTACCGCTACGCAGGGCCGAGCCGCTTTGCCCGGGGGCGGCGGCGTACACCAACGATAAATCACTTGCCGAGCGCAGGCCACTGGTCACGCCCTCTCTTTGCGCCACGCTCCCCGCAACCTTGCGGGCCGTGGCCACGTCGATCCGTTCCGCCCACGTCAGCGAGGCCGTAAGGCAGAGGACCAACATTAGTAAAAATTGTTTTCTCATACGTGTATAAATTAAAAGTGGATAAGTATCAAACTCTTTGTTATAAGGCGACCTTGAATACCTCATTTCCCACGCGGATGATATAACGTCCTGCGGATAAAGCCAAGCTCGTATCTCCCGCCGGAAGCGCGACCGCCTGTAGCAGCCTGCCGTCAAAAGCGCTGATATAGACTTTCGAGGGGCTGGCCAAGTGTACGCTCAAACGACCGTCTTTTCCCCATACGGTAGCGGCCTTTGCCATCGGGATCTCCCCGTTGGCGGTCGGGACTGCGGCTGTCTTGAGAGCCAGGTCATACGTTCCCATGCTCGTCTCTATATTTCCCACCATCCGCAAAGGCGTAAAGACAATTCCATATTCCGTCTCGGGATCCAACCCGTCCAACGGCATGGAGGAGGCGTCCGCGGGCACGTCTACCACGTCGGTCAAACGTCCGGTAGCCTTCTCATAGACCTTGGAGCGATATCCGGTAGCGCCCGGGAACAGGTTCCAGCTCAAGGTGGCTCTGTCGTAGCGGGTCTCCTCGATAACGGGTATCGACACCCGGCCGGTTTGCCGCCCTCGAAGCGCATGCTCTGCTTCGACAGTCCCACTGGCATTCCTGTACCAGTACCAATACCAGAAAGTCTGGAGGATTACCCCCTCGAATTTCTCTCCGGGCAAGAACTCCGCCTCATGGCAGATGTCTTCCGACATGATGATACCATCCCCCCGGCAATAGCCGAAATAATTCCCCCGAGGATCGACCAGCCTTGCGTTCACGTCCACGGGTATCCAACCGTACCGCTCCAGATAGAAATCCGCCCAGACGTGATGAGACCCGTCGGGTCTTACCGTAACGATATGTTTAGCCGGTATCTTTTTAGCTCTCATCAGATTGACAAATATGGAAGCAAGGTTACCGCAATCACCTCCCCCGTCAGAAAGGATAGTCGCTATCGGGTTTATCCCGGTGTCTGTATACAGATACTTAAAATTCGCCGCCACGTACTCGTAGCACAAGCGAGCGTAATCCAAGATCTCGCCGCCGGACTCGCCCCAAAGCCTGTCTGACACGGAGCGGATCGTCGGATTGCTCGTATCGATATATCCCCCCTTATCCGCGGTATATCGCTTATAGATAGCGGATTCAGTATCATACGGATAGAGCGTGGTGAATTGTGCCATATCGATGTACATAGGATAGAGCGTGACTGAGAACTCCTCGCTTAACGTATACGATTCGCCGGAGGACGGCTGTCCGTCCGTCTTTATGTCTCTCAAATATCGGTTCGAGGCATCCAAATCGAGAACCGTACCCGAGGATCCCTTGAGCCCGACTACGTCTTGATAGATATTACTGACAGGAACGGGTAAGATCACGCTCATCTTTGTCAAATCACAATCCTCGTTTCTCAGCGTGACACTGTTCTTTACTTGGTAAGAGCTTTGCGCAAGCATCGCTTGCATGTTCATCGCCAATGCAGCGGTAAGTAGCAGATATCTCATAAGCTATACAATTAAAGGTACATATGGTTTTAACATTTATTCATTGGTATATATACATAAACCTCTATTCTGTTATTTATTTCCGATAAACCGAACATTTCGATATTTACGATACCCAAATACAGAAGTTACGAACCCTCTCAGATGTTTCATGTCGCTGTCACTCGGACAGTCGAAAAGAAACGCCAAAGACAGTGCTTCAACATTGTTCCGAGAGAACTTAATACTTTTTTATTGTAAAAATGAGCACTTTTTAACAAAAAGTCCGGGTACCTATTAAAAAAAATAACACTTGTGACAAATATTTTAATATCTTTGCAATGGGTGATACAGAAAAAACATAGTTCTCTCGGTACTTAAGTGAAAAATCAATAAAACACGAAAGCCACCAACCACAGAACTTTAGATTTCAACGCCAAACAATAGACGCTTCCGCAAGGCGTATCAGGATTCAACTCGAATACAAACGTGGCAATTAGCAGAGGCTATAAGAAAACGACACTATACAACTATCTGTTTTACAACCATATAAACAATTTAATCTAAATATTAGATCTCTGATTTTATGTTTCAGCTAGATTTAAAGACCTTTTTTTAAAACTCCTTTCCGGGATGGTCTTTTCTTTCTACCGACTTTTTTCCGAGCTTTCATGCCCCATCTGAGTTTATGAGCCTTTTTTTTACGGCACATAGCAATAAGGTAGGAGGAAGTGAGAAAAGTTTTGGACGACAAAAAATGTTGGGGACAGCGAAACCAGCCAGCGTTATTTTTTTCGGAACAAAGGGCGAAGACCGGAACTTTTTCGTATCTATCTACCGAAATAAATTTGCCGTTCAAAAACAAAGGGTCTCAGATGGAGCTATGAAAAACACACATAAAGGGAGGCAGAAAACAAGGAAAAGGGCAGTACGGAAAGTAAAACAAACCATACGGTTTTGCAAGCAAAACCGTATTCCTATCTCCCTGCCACCCGTGACTGGGGAAAAAGGTTAACAATGGACTGCCGGGACAAACGGTTAAAGGTCGGGACTGCAAAACGGAAGAAGAAGGTTGTTTCGGCATGGACGAAACTCTAGATGATGACTGTTGCAATCCCGCCCACGTTTGGAACTTCTCTTTTCAGGTTTACCCATAATCAGCCACATAACGGATGACTACGGGTAAACTTGGAATGAGAACAGTCATTCCGATGAAGGGGAGGAAAAAATCTGTGTGAACGCAAAAACGCCCTCGGATATGTAGCAAAAAAAAGCGGCACCAGGCCGCTTCAATCATTTAGTTGCTTTTTTCTTTTTAGGGGCAACCTTCTTTTTAGGCTGATCCGGTTTTTCCTCTTCTTTCTCCGGAGTAGGATAAAACCTGGTGGCTACCATAATGACGCGGTCACGCTTCTCACCACTTTTTGAATCCGTCCATTCTTCCGGCCTGAAGTAGCCTACAACGGTAATCAGCTCTCCTTTTTTCAATACATCGAAGGAATCCACCGCTTCATTCTTTCTCCAGGCTTCAATCCCAATGAAAGCGGAAACATAAGAGGTTTCTCCACCTGTCTTGTCTGCACGGCTGACCGCGATAGAGAAGCGTGCCACGCTTACTGTTCCAAAACTACGGATTTCCGCATCCTTTCCGATAAAACCTGTCACTGCGAATGAATTTTCAATCTTTTTCATATCTCTGATTTTTTAGAAGTTAATTAATCAATTTTGCAGCGCAATAACTGATTGTTGGTTGGGGGACACCATGAAAAAAGAGATAAATACACTTTTTACGCTTATCGGAAAAAGGAAGATTTGTAACTTTTTTATTGGTGAAGATGGCAACAAATAATCCGGGTTAAATACGCTTTGTGAGCGGGGCGGAAAAAAGGAAGATTTCAATCGGATAACAACGGGGTATTTGTGAATCGTCCCCATATCCCCGTAACAGGGGTTGGCAACAATCTATATTTGCAACGGAAAATGATTTGACTTCACTAAAAAAACGATATGAAAAAGACAAAACTTGAAAATCAGTAACAGGTTTGGGAAGGACGCAAAAACAACCGGTTAGACAGCAGGCTGGGCCATACCGAGAATATAGTCAGCCGTCTATCGATACACCGGAAGAAACATCCGCAATTCCTTAAAAAAAATGAAGCCGGGGAATGAGGCATACCATATTCCATAATATTAGAAAAAGGACTGTGCGATAATATGAAAGGCTACACCGGAAAAATAGGAAAACGGATTCTGTGGGGAGAACATAACCATATGGGCATACAACCACTACACTTGTTTCCGGAAAAGAAGATTATACGACCGGAAAAATAACAAGACATCCATTCGGAGAAAAGCAAGCGATTGAAGCGGATGCCACTTTGGGGGCGAAATATCCGACTACCTATCTACAGCCCCTAAAGGGCTGGGGCATATGGGTAAAAAATAAGGGGAGAAAACGCATCATCCTACAAGATGATGCGTGAACGTATCGGATACCTGATTCCGATGCCAACGAACAACAGTGAGGATTAACAAGAATCAGGCATACCTCAATGGGGCGATGGAAGTAAGAGAACTGCGTGTACGCTATCGCAAATCAGCTCAAAGGGGCTACCTTAATGTAGGGTGGTGGATAAGGAAAATGTGCCCCCCTTCTGAATTCAATCAGCAAATAAAATAACCGTTCAAGATTACAACTTACTGTTTCTTCGATTCCAACAAGTTCAAATCATCGATGACCAATCCATCCAGCACATGTTGGATTTTATCAGATATAGCCTTGTCTATGCTATACTTGGCACACAATGATTGAAAGCTACTTACAGCATCGAACACCTGTAGTATCTTCTTTTCGGGTTCCTCCACAAAATCCTCGGCGAAGTTAACGAAATCACTTGTGGTCAAGGCAGACCTTTTGCCCATCACGCCCATCGAATGAATGTGCGCAGAAGAATTTTCCCATGTATTTGCCGTGAACATCACATCGTATGCAGGTGACAAACGCCACACTCCTGTCCTGTCCATGGTAAACGAAATATTCTTATTATGGTCATCAGATATACCTGCGACATAATTAAACACCATCCTGATAAATATCTGGTCTTTGTCTTCCAGAGGAAGTTTCAGAGTCTCCGCTATCCAACACAGCTTCATATAATCATCTGCCCCCGGCATGATGGCCGCAAGAGTCTGGCTAAGAATCTTTTCTCCATTCTTACGATCAAATCTTTCTGTTACGAAATGATTCCTTCCATCAATTTCTTTCAGGAAACATGGCATCATGTCAATCCCTGCCGCCGCAGCCATTTCGCTGTATATCATTTCTATCTCTGTGGTAGGAGAGTCATCTGCCTCTTTGAATTTTATGATATACTGTTTGAAATTTTCGGGTAAATCCACCTGGCCGGAACGGAACTCTCCCGTTTCGGTATTATAGGCGATCACTGCCTTCGGGCGCATACCTCCGGCAGAGGTCCCAAGATATACCAACTTTTTCATCGTGAGGCTATCCTCTGGCGATATGACAGCAGCATCCCGGTCATTATATATTTTAGAAGCCAATGTTGCCAATGATGACATATCCACCGTCTCTTGGATGTCATCATCATTAAATTCCGGTTCAAATTCCAATGCTCCCATAGCTCTCTTGCCAATATAAGAGAGTTTCAATAGGGGTAATGACTCTGTAACCTTTATATTGTTATCCGTGAGCCACTGATCAAACAGGGAAGCCCCCCATTTGTCAGGAAGCGCATCCGCAAGAAATTCCGGAAGCCCTTGATATAACTTATCTTTATTCCCATAGAAAGACGCAAACAAAGGGGTTCTCTTGGGATGGGTGGAAGGACATATATCATAATCTTGTTTCCTATATTCATCAGTAAATTGGAATACGGAACAATGCTTTTCAAAATCCCAATTCAATTTACCAATACAAGTCCCCCACAGATATACATTCACTATAATTGGTTCTTTCTTCATGCCATCTTGCGTTTACTGTTAATTCTTTGTATTCTCTTGCCTGTTTTCTCATTGATAAGGAATGGAGAGTCTGGAAGTTCCGGTACCAGACCGACAACGCCCTCAAGAGTTCCACTTATACGTAAAATCTTAAGCAATGTACTCAGGGTAATATCATTTACTTTGCAAGATTCTATTCTTTTAATTGTAATGATGGATACTCCTGCCTTGTCTGCAAATTCTTGTTGAGAAAAACAACAGCTAAGTCGTATAGCCTTAACCCTCTTACATATTTCCTTAACAATACTTTCATCTGAGAATTCATATATTGAATATGTATCATATAATTTTTTCATAGAGGAAAATATATTTAAGTATCATTTTTGATACAAAAATATCGATAAACTTGAAAAACTCCAAATTTACAGACATTTTTTAATGCGTAATCTTTTTTTGTATTAGCAAAAAAAGCGTATGCCGCTTCAATTATTTAGTTGCCTTTTTTCTTTTTAGAAGCAGCCTTTTTAGGCTGATCCGGTTTTTCCTCTTCTTTTTCCGGAGTAGGATAGAACTTGGTGGCTACCATAATGACGCGGTCACGCTTCTCACCACTTTTTGAATCCGTCCATTCCTCCGGCTTAAAGTAGCCTTCAACGGTAATCAGCTCGCCTTTTTTCAATACACCGAAGGAATCCACCGCTTCATTCTTTCTCCAGGCTTCAATCCCAATGAAAGCGGAAACATAAGAGGTTTCTCCACCTGTCTTGTCTGCACGGCTGACCGCGATAGAGAAGCGTGCCACGCTGGCTGTTTCAAAACTACGGATTTCCGCATCCTTACCGATAAAACCTGTCACTGCGAATAAATTTTCAATCTTTTTCATATCTCTGATTTTTTAGAAGTTAATTAATCAATTTTACAGCGCAATAACTGATTGTTGGTTGGGGGACACCATGAAAAAAGATATAAATACACTTTTTACGCTTATCGGAAAAAGGAAAATTTGTAACTTTTTTATTGGTGAAGATGGCAACAAATAATCCGGATTAAATATGCTTTGTGAGCGGGGCGGAAATCTAAATACGAAACAAGATGAAAATAGGATATGCCCGTGTTTCCACCAAGGAACAACATCTGGATATGCAACTGGAAGCGTTGAAGGCTGCCGGATGCGAGAAGATCTTCTCGGAGAAAATGACCGGCCGCCAACAAAACCGCCCGGAACTGGAAGCCTGCCTGAATTTTCTACGGGAAGGTGACACGCTTGTCGTATATAAGCTGGACCGGCTTGGCCGTTCGCTGAAGAATATCCTTACGCTATTGGAAGATTTCAAGAATAGGGGCATCCAATTCACCTCACTGCAAGACAACATCAGTACGGAAGGCGCAATCGGCCAACTGATGAACAACATTCTCGGTGCTTTCGCCCAATTTGAGCGTGACCTTATTTATGAGAGAACCCAAGAAGGCAGAAGAATCGCCAAGGAAAAAGGTGTCAAATTCGGCAGGAAGACACTTATCAACAAAAACAACATCGCCAAGCAGAAAAGCTGCATCCAGCTCTATGAATCCGGAACACCGGTAAGGGAGATACAGAAAATATTAAATATAGGCAGTAGCGGAACGGTATATCGTTTATTACGAAGAAATGGCATTGCGCTGAAATCCGAAAGGAAAAATAAAGATTGTCATCAATAATGAGCAGTGATAATCAAAGATTTTTCTGCTAATATTGCATAAACAACATATGGTCATTAGGGCTTGTTCCCTTTTTTACATTTTAACTTAACGAGCCTCGGTCTTGCCGGATGTACAATTTTCAGATACCGAGGTAGTATAATCCCAGATGATGTTTTTGCGATCATTGGTAATGCCAATAGAAATAGGCAACAAGCGGAGATGGGGATTGAATACAAGGCTTAGTATTTTATCCGGTAGTAATCAAGTAGGGCCTTGTAGCTGTCCTGTGCGGTGAGGCAAGTGTCACGCAGATACTCTCGGATTGTCGGCCATTGTTGCAGACCACGATAATAGAACATCTTCAACTCGTCCGTAACGATGAACGGTACGAAACCATTAGCCAGGTATTCTTTGAGCATCACAAGTCGGCCCACACGACCGCTGCCATCCTGGAATGGATGTATTGTTTCGAAACGTTGATGCAGATCAAGAACATCATCTAATGACTTTTTCTTCTTGGCATTATACTCCTTCAGGAGAGCTTTGATTTCGCATTTGACATCTTCCCGGCACTGTTATTTCGTTGCCGCCTACTTCATTAGGGATACGCTTATATTCACCCACGGCAAACCACTCCTGCGACTGTCGGCAGTACCGGATTTAAGTATAACGTGGAGTTCTTTAATCAGGCTCTCGGTCAATGATAAGATCGATGCATCTGAAGTGATTGACAGTCTCAATGATGTCATCCACTTTTATGCTTTCGCCCTCTATGTCAATAGTATTGGTCTAATACCAAAATCAGACCATTCAGGTTTAAAATATCACTTATTCTCAAACTTATAAAACATGAAAAAGAGTGAAGCAGCCTTCAGAACAGCTATTTTACAGGATGTGGCAGCCAGTTGTTTCATTTCATCAAAAGTCAGGTATTCTCTTAGTATCTTCCCAGTCTATTTTTGAAAGAGTATCTCTTGATATCGTTCTTCTGCCAATCACCGAAAGCAGGGTACACTTTCATGAAGAGATAAACCATACGGGTAGGCTTTCTCGTTATTGTTACAACCGATCATATCGAAATTCAAATATCCTTTCACATTCCTTATCTCCGGTAATACGACTTTATTTAAACTTTGATTAATGTGTATAATACTTTGGTAATTTTTCACCGAAATATTAATTAAGTCATTCGCTTACTTTTGCATTTCATGCGTTAAACAATCGGTGTGGCCTGTATACGGCGACACTTCTTCATCGTTATTTTTCATATAGTAAAGACACTTGGCTGTAACTTGCCATTTGCGGAATACTGGAACCTTTGCCGGGCAAAAAGCCAAACCCGGACGGAGGAAAAGAATTGGAGGAGGCAACCCACAGAAAGGGCGATCCGATACAATCAATAAATTAACCAGCTACACCCTGGCGCGAGCGAAATAATCCATCATAGACACTATATATCTAAGTAACGGTACCAGTACACCTATTACGTATATTATAGCGTACCCCAAAAGGACTAAAGGTAATATTTTACGATAAAGACATGCTATAGCAAGTAATATAAACGAGAAGGAAAAGCCATAAACTCCTATTTGAAAACCGGGTATCAATTCATAAACAGGTACGGGTTCCGGATGAAGCATGGCTCCGGCCACAATAGAATAAAGGCTGGTCAATAATATAAGCAGCGTATATAAGCAACTCTTAAGAATCCCGGGATCATTCCTTTTACAAAGGGTTATTGTCTGGATGTCACTCCTAAGAAACTCAATCCCCAATAAAATAGCCACTATAATGCCTGTATCAAAAGTATTCATTCCAATCACGTTTAGTGCAAATATATATATTAATTCCGAAAGGTCACGCTTTGACTTATTGCAGGATGTAGCATCCGATAGTCTGGAAAGCATTTTTTTGGTTCTTTTTTGGGGAGACTGCCAAAAAAGAACCCCGAAGCTGAAATTCCGGGCAGACGGGATTTCTCCCGTCCACCTTTACCTATTTTGTAATCTTCCCTCGTCCGCATAGCTATAATAACTATTACCGGCAACAATCACATGATCTAACAGACGGATGTCTAATGTTTCAGCGGCTTTTTTAACCGCTTCCGTCAAGCGGTCATCTGCACCGCTAGGCTTGCGTGCTCCTGACGGGTGGTTATGCACCATGATAAAAGATACGGCGTTATAATACAATGCCTGCCTCATGATAACCCGTATATCCACAGGGGCGGTATTTATCCCACCGCATGAGATACGGACTTTACGGATGAGTTTGGACGAACTGTTCAGCAACAGCACCCACATCTCTTCAGTAGTGATATCGCACAAAACAGGATGCATCATTTTATAAACATGATCACTGGATAAAAGCGCAGGACTTTCAACTTGCCCTTCTTTCAGGCGTTTATACAGCTCAATCGCCGCATAAGCGACTTTTTTACGGCTGGGTGTCAGTGTTTCCAGTACATCAGACAAAAACAACCCGTCCATTTCCATCTGTTCATACTTATATTCCTCATGTTTCAGTTTCTCACTGTTCGTCAAGACATAGATCAACTCGCTGTTTTCCATCACCCGATAAACGTCATTCACCTCAAATACGGTTCTCTTCGTTTTCATACTGCCAAAAATTAAAAGATTAATACTCGCAAACATCGCTTGTCGCCCCAACCATAAATTTTTCCTTAACTGATTGGGAACAGTGCATTGAAGAGAAAGCGGGAAAGACGGATCAGAACGGGATTGAACTGGTAAATACTACCTCCCGGAATGGGAGGATGGAGATTTGGCTTTTCAATATCGGGCGTTCCGGCCACGCCTACCTTCGCAATGTTCCTGTCAGTTCAGGAAAAAATCATCATACCTCTCTTCCGGCATAGCCGGAGCGTAGAGCGTTTGGGATAGCAGGGAAAAGCCCGGAGGGTAACGAGGACTTGCAACGAATAGCCCGGCCAGAAGGGAACGCCCTGAAAAACCAATTCGGATACAGAAGATGAACAGAACCGCCTTCCAATCATATAAAAAAACGTGAAAATCAACACATACTTCCGAAAAATCTTTTTCCGAAAGTACGTATAGGGCATGTGAAGGGAAAATAAATTTTCCCGGTCATTTCTATGTTACCGCTTTGGGGATATTTAAAGGGGTTAGGAGTTTAGGTCTTTATTATGTATTTTGGTGGATGGTTTTACACAGCCGATACCTTTTATTTAAAAATTTCTCTCTTTTATTTCACTGATATACCGACATATAAAAAAACAGGGATTACCTATTCCCTTCATTAACGGGTGGACGGTTTTACACAGCTGACAAGTGAAACCGGACGCTTTTACACAACTAAAGCAAAAGGAGTGGACGGTTCTACACAACTATAAGCAATAAACGGGACACTTGTACACAACTAAAACAGGCAAAGCGGATGACTCCACACATCTAATCACCCCAATAGGGACACTTCTACACAACTAATTCTGTAAAAAAACGTGAAACGTGGACGGTTCTACACAGCTGGATCGTCCATGTTCACCGCCCCGTCCGTTTCCGGAGATATGAACTCTTCAGGAGCAGGAGCAACTTCCGTTCCATTGGCACTCTCCAACTCTTCCTGTGCCCATCCTTCTGGAAACCTGCCGAATACAGCCACGAAATCACTGATATATATCTGTTTTTTCTTTTCTACGCTTTCCGGGGAGTTTGCCCATAAAAGGAACTCTTTATACAGTCCGGCATCTTCCTCCACCTCTTTGATCTTCTTCCTCCTGACAGCCATATCCGTGTCCGGGTAGGCAATCTCGACATACAGCCCAAGCAGGTTCTTATAGAATTTCTTCACCACGACAGCATATTGTCCTTCATCAAAACAGTGTAGCGTATGCCTAGGAAACGAGAACAACACGGTATATGCCCATCTCTCATGATCGCCTTTCACAAAAGAGAAATTGAAATTGGTATATTTCAGGTAAGTATTCATCTTTTTCAGTATCGAGGCGACCTTCTTTTTCCGGTCTTTGGGTTCGGCAATCTCTATGCCGAGCTTTTTAGCCAGCTGATCGACTGTCAGCACATAAAAAAGGAGCCTTATTCTTGGTGGTCTTATACTTGATCAGGTAAACCATCTTGGAAAGTTCCAGATAGAAATAGCGGTAACGGCTGGGCAGGCTACGGTAATCCTGAAGCTCCAAGAGGTTATAGAGCGAGAACATGAAATTTTTTATCTCCGGGCTTACCACAGCCGAGTACAGCCTTTTCGTTGACTTCTTCGTCTTGAAATCGGTCATTATGTCGAAACGTTTCAAGATCTGCACGAAATTATAGGATGTACGGCCATCCTCGCCAATGGTCGGATAGCAGAGGTTCTCCAATCCCAGTTTATAGAGAGCCGCCTCAAAAACCGTCTCGATAGGATGGCTGATTCTCTGTCCTGCCGTGTCGGTACATACATATTCCGGCTGCATATTCTTTCCGAACATGGCCGAGAGCTGCCGACTATCCAGCTTGCGCTGCAAGTTGGTACGGTCATACCCCATCTTACGGCAAAAGTCTTCTACGGAGAACCAGGAAGTCCCGAACAAGTCTTTGAGGTGATAGCTGCCCAGGTATATGATCAGATCGAGCATGACGTTTCCACCTGCCTCATACAACCGTTCAATCAGCACGGAATTATAGCTTTCCCCAAGCACCCTGGGGACACGGATCAGTTCTTTTGCCATGATAATACTTACAAAATCAATCCTCTCTCTGTTTTCATTACCACAAAGATAGGCATACCGGCCAACATACGCATCATACTTATCAATCAGTTTTAACGCTATGACCGGCATGAGAAAAGGATACACTTATATTGCATATAGCGGAAAATTTGTAAGATTACCCTGTACTTTATAAGGCAACATAGAAAATCTCTCCGCATGCAATTCCGATCTTTTTCCCAGTAATGCTGTCAACGAATTGGCCCGGACATTCCCTTCGGCCTTCACTTCTATCGGCACCATTTGGGCATTACGTTGAATAACAAAATCCAACTCAAGACGCGAATTGTCTGTGTTATGGTAATAAATCGGTGATACGCCCTTACTTTTCATCTGCTGCAATACATATTGTTCAGTCATTCCTCCCTTGTATTCCTTAAATATGTCGTTTTTAATCAAGACTTGGGCCGGATCTGTCTTGACCATAGCACCCATAAGCCCCAAATCAACCATATAGAGTTTGAAAGCCGACAGGTCTTCATAAATATCAAGCGGAAGCTCCGGTTTGGTACATCGAGGCACTTTATACAACAACCCGGCATTTACAAGCCATTGAATGGCCATCTCAAAATCATTGGCTCTGGCACCTTTTCGCAAAGCTCCGTAAATGAATTTCTTGTTTTCTTTAAATAATTGGGAAGGAATGCTGTTCCATACCATTCGGACACGCAGAACCTGTTCTTTGGGCGCATGTTTTGAGAAGTCAAGATCATAGCCTTGCAAAATCTCCGACTGTATTCTTCTGACTTCCAGCAAGGAATCCGTTTCTACATATTTGAGTACAACTTCCGGCATACCACCTACATAATAATATTGCCGAAGGAGATCCGTATATTTGTCATGCAGGAGGCTTATCGTTTCAAAATCCCCACTCATAAGCAATTTACAAGCTTCTCCTTCTCCCTTGGCGACAAGAAACTCTTCAAAGTTCATAGGAAATATATTGATGACATTTACCTTCCCTACGGGATAAGACACATCCTGATGAAGGGACATCCCCAAAAGTGAACCTGCCACAGCTATATGATACTCCGGAACCTCCTCTTTAAAATACTTCAAAGATTCCAGTGCTTCCGGGATATCTTGTATCTCATCAAGGATAATAAGCGTATCACCCGGAGTAATGTCAACGGAAGTCATCGCACGCAGCCCCCGTAAAATTCTGTCAACATTGAAATCCTGAGAAAAAAGCTGGCGTGCAAGGTTATTCTTACGGCATACCACATAAGCCTCTTTTTTGTATTCAAGTTTGGCAAACTCATGGAGCAGCCATGTTTTCCCAACTTGTCGGGCACCATTTAAAATCAGAGGTTTTCTATCCTCACGGTTTTTCCATTCTATAAGTTGTTGCAAAACAAATCTTTTCATCTACAAACAGCATTTTTATACATGTAAAAACAGCGTATAATACATTTTTCCGCACTTATTTACACTACAAATATACTAAAATAAGCAGATAATAGAAGCAATCTTATACATTTTTCCGCACTTTAATCAACTCCGTTGAAGCCCAATGTCAAGAATGGAAAGCAGTAGCCAATTTAGGATTGCCTTCTCCACGCTCGATGGCCACCAGCGTATTGATGCCCACGCCCGCCAGTTCGGAGAAGTTCCAGCTGATTGACCTTCAAACTCTTCCTGCGCTCTTTAATCATCTTTCCTAGCTCTTTCATATTCACAACACATTGTGATTTTTCGACAGAAATAGGAATTTAAAACATGAAAACTGACTAAAATCACACTGTATTGTGATTTTAATCAGTTTTCATCCTAGTTCAAAGAAAAAAGAACAGCCGATAAAGTAACTATAATCATTGTATTCATATAGATTAACATCATATATTCAAGTTAATCTATATATTTACATGGATTATTTGTATATTTGCAAAAAAGGAACAACCATGTGGCATGAAATGAGCAATCCGGCTGTGCTGATGAAAATCGGCCAACGCATCAAAGAGACACGTATAAGGCAGCGTATCACGCAGGAAGAACTGGCAACGGCTTCCGGTGTAAGCCCCTTGACCGTTGCGAACATCGAGAAGGGCAAATCGGTATCGCTGCTGTTGTTCATCAGCGTACTCCGCTCGCTCGGTCTGCTGGAGAACCTGGAGCAACTGGTACCGGAAACCCGGGTCAGCCCGATAGAACTCAAGAAACTGCAAGGGAAGAAACGCTACCGTGTACGCCATTTAAAACAAGATAACCATGAATGATTTGATAGTAGATGTAAAGCTGTGGGGAGAAAGCGTAGGCTCTCTCTATTGGGAAAAGGAAAGCAATGCCGCCTTGTTCGACTATGAACGGAAGTTCATCCGCTCCGGTCTTGACATTTCTCCCATCATCATGCCCATCGACCAATACAGGAACACACCCTACCGATTCCTTGAAAACCGCACCAACTGTTTCAAGGGGTTGCCCGGACTGTTTGCCGATTCACTGCCGGATACATTTGGAAACCAAATCATCAATGAATGGTTTGCCAGCAAGGGATTGTCCAGAGAAGAGATTACCCCTTTAGACAGGCTTTGCTATGTAGGCAAACGTGGCATGGGCGCACTGGAGTTTGAGCCGTCTTCGCCAATCAACGGCATGAACGAATCATCGGTCCTCCATATCGAGGAGCTGACAGAGCTTGCCAAATTCGTATTCACAGATAGGATGGCTTTTCAGGCCCAACTGCGCCAGGAAGGAAGAAACATACTAGATATACTGAAGGTGGGAACATCAGCCGGAGGTGCCAAGCCCAAGGCCATCATCGCCTATAACGATATTACCGGAGAGGTACGCTCCGGGCAGGTAAAAGCCCCTGAAGGATTCGGGTATTGGCTGCTGAAATTTGATGGCGGCAAATACAGCGAACACACGCAGATAACGGACAATCCACAAGGAATAGGAAACATCGAATATGCCTATCACCGAATGGCAAAAGCCTGTGGTATCGATATGATGGAATGTCGGTTACTTCAGGAAAAAGAGTCATGCCATTTTATGACACGCCGTTTTGACCGTATGGAAAACGGAGAGAAGATTCATGTACAGACATTGGCCGGGCTTGCCCACTATGACCGTGACCAGCGCCATTCATACGAAGAGATATTCCGCATCATGAGGCAAATGAACCTGCCTTATCCCAGCCAGGAGGAGCTTTACCGAAGAATGGTGTTTAACGTCATGAGCCGGAACCATGACGACCATAGCAAGAACTTCTCTTTCCTGATGGACAAACAAGGGAAGTGGAAACTGTCTCCTGCATACGACCTCTGCTATTCATACACACCGGGCGGCAAATGGACGAACCGCCACCAACTGTCACTCAACGGCAAACAAGACAATTTCACGATGGAAGATCTGCAAAAGGTGGGTGAGAACATGGGTATCCGGGAACACAAACAGATTATCGAAAAGGTACAGGAAACCGTATCGCATTGGCATGAAACTGCCAAGGATTGCGGGGTCAAACCGGAACACGCCGACTTTATCGGAAAAAGCCTGCTCTTGTTCGGCAAGCAACTGCATACCATCCAAATGCCGGACATTGCCAACGAACAAGAGCAGGCTTTCATGAAGGCTATGCGGAATGATGACTTCAACGCCATCCTGGAACTGAAGATGAAAGGATATCAGCCATCGGAAAAGGTACTGAAAATCCTCCAGCCGGATATATCCGCCACCACCTTCATCGCTGCCGCCAAAATCTTCCAAATGGAGGAAGTGCTAAAAAGCATTCAGGACATAAAGCCCGCACAAAGCCCGATTATAGGCGGCAATAAGCGTAGCATGGAATTGGGGGATTAGCACACAAACGACGTCTCGCGACATTCAATATAATAGTAAATATATTAATTATTATCTATTATATTTTGATTTAACAGTTAATATATTTACCTTTGCGATATGACAACGAATCACATCACCCAAGCCATGGCCAATCCGGAAATCATAGCGGAACTGGGCAGGCGATTTAAGGAATACAGACTAACCTATAGGTTCACCCAGAAAGAGGCTGCCGAGAAAGCCGGTGTCAGCCTTATCACCTTGCGCCAGTTTGAGAACGGGAAGGCCTATAACATCAATATGGGCAACTTTCTTGCCCTGCTGCGAGTAGTGGACTGTCTGGAACAGATGGACGACCTGCTGCCGGAAATACCTGTTTCAGCCTATACTATGGAACAAATAATGAATAAAAAGCCGAAAAGGATAAGACATGGAAAATAATGTTGTGAGTGTTATGTTATGGGGGGAAGAAGTCGGAAAGCTCTATTGGGACGAAAGGAGCAAAAGAGCCGTCTTCAACTATCATCCGGACTTCATCAAGAAAGGAGTGGAAATCGCCCCACTGACCGCTTCTGTCAAAGGATCGGCGGCAAAGGGTATGCCCATACTCGGAAACAGAGAAAAGATTTATCAAGGTCTTCCACCGTTCTTGGCAGATTCATTGCCTGACCGGTGGGGTAACATGGTCTTCGACCAATGGGCGGCACAAAACCATATCCCCAAGCGCAAACTCACGCCGGTAGATAAACTGTCTTTCATCGGAAAACGGGGAATGGGAGCCTTTGAGTTCATTCCGGCCACTCCGGGATTGGAATCCTCTTCTACTCTCCAGATAGAGAGTTTATACCAACTGGCACGCCGTATCTTCGAGGAACGGGAGGAAATATCCGTGCAAGATGATGAAGCACTGCAACTGCAAAGTATCTATGAGATAGGGACATCAGCCGGAGGACAGCACCCGAAAGCCATCATCGCCATCAATGAAACGACACATGATATACGTTCCGGCCAAGTTCCTTTGCCGGAGGGCTATACCTACTACATATTGAAGTTTGCAGAAGGGGACGATTTTCCGTTCACGCAAATGGAAATGGTATATTATAAGTTGGCAAAAGAAGCCGGGATTACGATGATGCCTTCCCGACTCATTCAAATTGAGGGGAAACATCACTTCCTGACGGAGCGTTACGATAGGATAAACGGAGAGAAGATACATACACAGACACTCGCTGCCATGAATCCGGACGCAACAAGCTATGAGGATTTGTTTGAAGTCTGCCGAAAACTGAGCATCCCGGCCAGCGAACAGTCCGAACTGTACCGCCGGATGGTATTCAATGTCATGGGCGGCAACGTGGATGACCATATCAAGAATTTCTCTTTCCTGATGGAAAGAAACGGCACATGGCACATCACCCCTGCATACGACATGACATTCACCACCAATTTAGACGGTGCGGCCTATGAAAACGTACACTCTATGAATATTTCGGGAAAAGACAACGGCATCACGGAAGATGACCTCTTGCAATTTGCCCGACAAAACGGAATAAAGAATGCGAAAAGGATAATCGAGGAAGTCAGCCTTGCCATCAGCCATTTCTACGATTATGCCACCAATTATCAAATCGATGAGTATTGGAAAGACCGCATCGAAGAGCATCTTTCCGGCTTGGTATCTCCGCTCATAGGGGAAACCATGAAGCACTACCTGCCCACCATCGTTGAACCCTACGAAACAGAGGATGGCTTTCTAGTATCAGAAATCAACATCATCGAAAACACCCGGCATGATTTCCGTATCGAGGCAGTCATCAACGGAAAGCGACAGAAATACATCGCCGGGCGTAAAAGCGATTTGGCTGCTGAAATCATAGCCAAAGGAAGAAACAAAATGACCGCTGAGAACAAGAAAGAACTTCTGGAACGGTTGTTGCTCCCTTTGGCTAGAAGAAAATAAAAACAGACAAATAGCGACATTATCACATTAATAAAAAATCTGTTCTTGTTCGGCAGACAACCACATACAACTTCTTCTGAAAGCATAAATCAAAGAGGCGTTAAAAAATAGCATTCAAAGTTTTTTGGTTCTTTTTGCGAAAAAGAACCGCTGAGCAAAAAAATCAACGGTTACTTTACTTTCGGAAAAATATGTAATGACGTTATAGACCGAATGAGGGGCGCAGCTTCTTCATAGCATTCTCCACATCAAAGGAAGACACATCCATAAGATCTTCTCCCCATGCTTCCGGAAAGTCAAGAATGGAACGTCCGTTATTGAGAACCGCATCACGGATGGCTCTCATCGCATTCTGCCGGGTCGGTTCCAGCTTGAAGAAAAGACAATGCCTGACTGCCATCGTAAGGGTATCATCGTCTATAAAGAAACGGATGGTGACTGTCATGTGTACCTGTGTCCGTTTCTCCAGTATCTTCTTTTTGGTTTCCAGCTTAGCCAACCGGGAAACATAAAATGAAGGAATACGTTTCCCAGATTCAACACAAGCCTTCATCGCTTCATGTATTTCAGCGATACCGTCACGTATATCCGTCAAGTCGGTGCAATTGGATGCAACCGTGTAAGCCGATAACTTTTTCATCTCAAAAGCCGTTTTTATAGGGCAAAAGCCCTGTTTGTGAAACTTATATTATCTGAATCTCCTTGTCACCTACCTTCTCGTCCGATACAACCAATACCTCGTATTTCATCTTCTTGTAATTATAGACTACGGCAAGCGTATTAAAAACACCGTTATCATACCGCCTGTCATAAACGGTATGTACATACTCATACATCGTATTTCCCATCATGAACTTGATGGATGCTTCAGTAAAATAGAATGCCACCGCATAAGCCAGCGTTTTCTTTTTATCAACCTTCTTTGTTTTCATAACCATTTGTCCTTTATTGTTTTCTGATAAAATATTCAATGGCCGAATGAACCAATATATAATGTGTAGGTGTCTGCCTGCATTGTTCCGCATAAGGATTATAGAACTGGAGAGCCAGCGCATGGTATAATTCCGGCAATTCCCGCTTGATTCTCGCTGCAAGCATCCGATAAGAGCATTTTCGTCCGTACTTCATCAGCTCACGCCATTTATCCTGTGTTATTTCCGTGCAATTCGTTTCGTAAACCATAACTTCCGTTTTTAAGTTCAACATTCCGTTTACCCCTTAATCAATTCAGGCAATCCTTTACCGTCGTACCGATTTTCAGCCCTTTATCCAGCTGCACGATCAACCCACGAACATTCACCTCTTGAATTTGAGAAAGAAGCACATACCCCCATTCCCATTCTTGAATATGGCAATAGCCGAAAAAGAGCCAATCACCGTCTTCCTGCTGTTCAGCTTCCGTTACCAACCATACCGCCGAAGAGAAAGGAAGAAAAAATCTCGCTATAACTTCCGCATTAAGCCCCTGCCCCTCTTTTGAATACAAAGGGTTGGCTTCAAACACATTCTTTAGTTGTTCTGTCACTGTAATCATACGTCACATTTTTAATGGGTTAAACTTCTAATTTTATGCTTCAGCTAGATTTAAAGACCTTTTTTTAAAACCCTTTCCGGGATGGCCTTTTCCAAACATATCCTTCAAGAAAACAAGATACGCCTGAATTCTTTTTTCCTGGAACAGGAATCCGTGCAGAAGAAAGGGACTCAGTTTATATTCAGATATGCATTCTACTCCGTTGAGAAACCCCGAAAGATCACGAAGCAGCATCTATTGAAAGAATATGCAGGGGTGCCTTTGGAAAAAAGGAGCATGCAACCGGAACAAATACCCGATATGAAGCAATATAGTGATATAATACTGTATTGGAGATGCCAACTCTCCTGAAGCACAGCAACAGCTGACGGAATACCTCCAGCAACATAATTCATTAAAAGTCCAGTTGTCTTTTTTTGACAAGAGAAATGATTCCACTAGCAAGGATGAACAATCCATCGCATATGCGGAACTACAGAAGGCGTTATTTTTTTGCCAAAGAAAAAAGATACCTCTCCTGTTCGTTTCCATAAAAGACATGATAAACGATATCCGTTTTTTCAATCTGCTGGAGGAGAGCCATATCGATTTCAGATGTATTGATTTCCCGTGGTTCTACAAGGAGAATCTGCCTCTGATAAAGGCGGTTGTGCTATATGAAAAATTGGAAATAAGAATAAATGTATAAGATATCAAGCTTACAGATTGGCCTTCAATGTTGCAGCATTGAGGTTTATGAGAAACAATTCTAAATATATTTCTGTTTGGCGAAATCTTATTCTAAAAGGAACTCTAAATAAAAGAATCCACCTTCAGATATCTTTCTTCACTTATCCTCAAAGTATATAATCCAAACATAAATATCAGACCTATTTTCCCTATAACTGAGTAATAAAAAGATTATTCCCCAACACCGTAAACAAAGAAATAACAGAAGCACTTTAAAAGAGTGTATCTAACTCACTTTTTTAAGGATAATATCCCTGTTACAGTTATCTGTAGCAGGTGATCCTTTCAAATTGGGCATTAGATGCACCCTTTTTCTTATTCCAACAAATGCACCAATTCCCAATACATCTTCAAAAACACCTCCAGATACACCTTCAGACTCGGGAAATAGACGAAAGACTTCCGGCAAAAGAAAGGCACGTGAATGGCCGTTCATTCGGAACCTCCATTTCCGGATAGCGTTTCTTTGTCCATCCAAAATAATCTCTATCGGGACAGAACAATAAACAAAAGCATAAATATCAGGCAAAATTGTCCCGATAAAATAATTATAACATGACTATTGAAGATGAAATCCTCCAATACCTGCACTATCATCCTCTATCAAACAGGGTTGAGATAACGCTTGGGATAACCAATCCTCCCAGTGGCAGGATTGTAAAAAGACTACTGGCCGATGCCGTAACCAAAGGAATGATAGAAGTACTCTAACAATAGTAGTGCCACTATATTATAAGCAGCACTGCAATTGTTCCTTACCCCAGCAAATGCACCTCCTGTAACCTCACCAATCCCAAATACATCTTCAAGAACACCTCCTGATACACCTTCAGATCCGGGAAATAGACGAAAGACTTCCGGGAAAAAGAGAGACATGTGAATGGCCGTTCATTTGGAACCTCCATTTCCGGATAGCGTTTCTTCGCCTGGTCAACCGCCATCTTGTTCAGTGAAGCCACGAAGTTGGCCTGCCGTATCGGATTCCATTTCGGGGTTTCAAGAATCACCATCCCATCTTTTCTCTCCGGGATAACCATGTATTCATTCTGTGTGTTACGGGCATAATAACACACGAAAGACAAGGCTTCATAGACATTATCCCCCACATGAATGCCGATAACCTGTTCTTCAACCGGTGTACCGGCAAAGCATTCCGCAATCTGCTTCATGGCATACCCATGCAACAAGGCAGCATCAGAAGCCAACAGATAAGCCGGTGCGGTACGCTCTCCTCCCTTATCGATGGCAGCAAAGAGAGAAGGACTCCAACAGAGATGGATGAGCTTTCCTTTTTCTTTCTCACGAAGGGAAGCGACACATAACCGGTTGTCAAAGACCAAACGGGCTTCTTTCGTTTCCGGATGAAACTGGAACACGTTCCGTACCTTATCAGGTTTGTGTATATCCATCATCAGATAGCCTTGCCACCCGGACACATGTTTTGTCTTCAAAGTTGTTTCGCTTTCCTCTACATCAAAGAGATATGACAAGAGCTTTTCCCGCTTGCAACATACGGAAAGAGAAAACTCATCCTGTTCTTTCATCTGCTGCATATCCAATGAAAGGACAAAAGCCAATTGCCAAGGAGTAAGCTCGGAAAAGCCATGTAATTCGATACAAGACAACGCATCTTTCTCCGGTGAGTAAACGACATATCCCCGGCCACCTATCTCATATCTCAACATGAAATCCCCCTGTTCAGTGGGATGATAATTCTGTAAAACGGTCTGATAATTCATAAAGCAAATGTATTAAGTTAGTATTCATCATAATGAGAAATCGGGACCACTCTTGCGTTTCCGTTTCTTTTTGGACGGTATGAGATCATCCTCTTGCGACTTCTTCCCGCTGCCGGTAATGTCAAGCTCCGGAATGGCCATAACTCCCCCACCCTGCATATAGAAAGCCTCACGATCCACCCGCTCACGGAACTCCCCTACCCTATCAATATGCGATGAGAAACCGATAGCCACACCATCGAAATGCCTCTGGATATTCCGATAAGTAAGCTGGCGAGAAAGTTCCGCACCCTTGAAGATATGAGGATCTTCCACGTTTTCCATATAGAAAGAAATCCCATATGCGCCTTTGCCGTTTACATGCTCCGTCACCCGAATCGATTCTTCCGCCAAGTTCTTCTTGAAATCCTCATATCCGGAAGAAGAGTTCAAAGCCTTAAACACGTGGTCATAGAGATAATGCTTCTGTTCATCGGCACTCATGCCATGGCCATCAAAACAGATATTACCGAAGCGATATTTCTGAGGAAGCGAAACGTCCTTCAGATAAAATCCAGAATCCTTAATGCCATAGACATAATAGGATTTGTCATTCTTGGTGACAAGGCGCATATATCCCCCTTCTTGTTCCAGGTTTCTTCGGAAATCGGATGTACTTTCAGAAAAAGAATAAATACGGTCAAGCAGCTGTAACAGTTCGTCCTTGAACAAGGGTTTGAAAAAGCCTCCTTTTTCCAGCAATGCGAAAAGGTTGTCATAGCTTTCATCACCCAACAGGACACGCCATTCTTCATTGGCCAGTTTTATTTCTTGCAAGGGTTTATCCAAAGACCAGTATGTATCGGATTGTTCCAGGACAGCCGATACCTTATCCTTATAATTATAACTACGCATGGCTTTTTTCAAGGCCGCATCAAAATAATAGTTACGGTATTGCGACTCTCCCAATGTGGTTCTCTTGACACCTTCCTTTTCCAAAGGCAATAACCCATACTTCTGCTCCAGTTCCCTTGATATCTTTTCGGAACGGCTGTAATTATTCCCGGAAGGAATGCTTTTGCCTTCTTCATCAATCGTGGTCAGCAGCACATGCACATGGCTGTGTACCTTGTCGGTATTCAGGACAACTGCATAACAGGACTTTCCGTACCCCATCCTCTCGATATATTCCCCGGCAAGAGAAAGCCACTGTTTATCGGAAAGGCTTTCTCCCGGATAGAGGCTCAGAATAAATTCCGCATAAGGTAGTTTCACCCGGTCATTCAACTGGGAGATAAGTTTCATGTAGGCTGGCATGGCGGCCAGTTCGTCACCGGTGGAGGTGCAAAGCACTTTTCCGTTTCCTTCCTTGACCTTGGAAAGCTGGTATTCGATTTTCCTGCTCATGGACAGGTGGGATGAGAAAGAAGGCTGTATCTCGGCTATCATAACAATTTCCGGTTAATGGTTTCTACATCCGAAAGGTATTGGTTAATCCGATCCAATGAATACAATATATTTTCATCGGACGGAAGCGTATTGATATGTTTGGCAAGCTGGTTGATATTGGCTCCTATTTTACGAAGTTCATATATCATTTGCACATCGGTTTTCGATATGCTTCTGCCTTTCAAGGCAGACTCTCTGATAAAGGAAGAAAGGGATTTTCCCTCTTCCTTTGAACGTTGAAGAAGCTGTTCTTTCTCGGCTTCCGTCAAGCGGATCTTTATACTTATATCTCGATTCTTTTTCATATATACAGAGTATGTGAGTGTAACGAACATTGGTCGGCAACTCGGCTGTCGCAAGGGTTTTTGTACCCACAAAAACATACCTTGCATTAGCAAAGATATGCAATAATACTCAGCTGTGAAACAAAACCAGACAAAAGTCTTGATTTCTTAATCCAGATTAACCGCTCACTTTGTTACAAAGTAACTACGCACATTGTAACAGGCAAACGGAAAGCCATTAGTTACAAAATACATAATTACTAATTATATTATTACAAAGTATGAACATACATACTTAATTATAATATTAAGTATGTACATAATTATATTCATATTTATATATGTAATTACTTATACAATTAAGTAAATAAGTGTGTAATAAATTAATTATAAAAGTATGCAATTATTTAATTTATTATTTATATATTTGCGCACATACTTAAAAACGTACATTATGGGACAAATATTACCAGGAGTAGTCGTAGCTTTTGAGAATCCCAAGGGCGGGGTAGGGAAGTCTACGCTGACAGCTTTGTTTGCAGGTTATATTCATTCGCAGTCAAACGAAGAGGGTGGCTTATCCATTGCCGTGGTGGATATCGACGACATGCAGAACACTATCGGAAAATTACGTGAGGACGAAGCCGAGGACGGAATCATGAAAAAGGAAGAAGAATATGAGGTTATCAATATCTCTTCCTCAGAGTTCATCAACCAACTGGATTTCCTTCAGGACAATTACGACATTATACTTGTCGATTTTCCGGGTAACCTGAAACAAAACGGTGTAGTTGAAACGCTGCACTTCGTTGACGTGATCATCATTCCCTTCGAACCGAACCAGACCGATTTAAGACCTACATTGGTCTTTTACAATAACATCTATGAAGGGATTATTGAAAGCCGTCAAAAGATTGGCAAAAAGACTACCGTGCGTGGTGTTATGAACCGTGTTCTTCCGAATGTGCTGGAGTTCAAAGAAATTTTGAAAAATAAAAAAACCTTGCCTTTCGAATTGATGCAAAACTACATCAAGGATTCAAGGGTTGACTATCAACGCAATTTAAGTACGCTGAGTAAAGCGTACCATCATCCCTGTGATGCGTTCTGTGAAGAGGTATTGGAATTAATCTGTAACCATATAGGAGAATAAAGCTATGGCAACCAACAAAGAAAGGACATCATCAGCCGCCATGAGAAAACTCTTGCTGCAAAGCGCCAGTAAGAAAGAGCAGGAAATCCAGCAGATCGGAAGTGTTGCGGAAAGCACTATTCCCCAACCTGCGATTGAGCAACCCATTCATGAAGAGGTGAAAGAATCGGCTCCGGTCACAGAAACCGTCCAAGAACCTCAGCCGGAACAAATGGAAAAGCCGGAATCCAAACCTTCCGTGCAGTCTTCTCCAAAAACAGAAGAAAGCAAAGTCTGCGGAAAAAAATTCTCGGAATATCTGGAAGAGCGAAAATTAAAGAACACCGAAGTAATCCGGATATCCAGCGAAACCCACAGAAAGCTGAAGCAGATTGCTATGGCCACTGGATTAGGAATGCACAACATCGCCAACAACATTCTTGAAGACATATTGACCAGCCATAACAAGGAGATTCAAGCGATACTGAAGAAGTATATGAGCATCTGATTCTACTTTCGGAAAAATATATATACGCCTGTTCGACTGCATCTGTCGGGCAGGCGTTATTTTTGCACACCGTTTTAGTGAAGGCCGGCATTGAACCGGGACACTTTTACACAACTGCGGAAAAATCCCTTTGCCTATTATCCTGGACAATATGTTAAAGAATTCAAACTTCTACTTGTTTCCACCTCAAAATTTTTTCCGAAAGTAAGAATACAGTAATAAAATCATTTCTTTGTTTTATTTAGGTTTTTAGGAATTTAAGTATTTGTGGGACACTTTTACACAACTAATAAGGGAGGTTTTCTGTATAATTAACTATATTATTGTAAGTTAGCACTTGATGGCATTTTTTCACAACCAGGACACTTCTGCACAACTAACCGACTATTCGGGACACTTCTGCACAACTAAATCGGTCATCCGGGACACTTTTACACAACTAGAATCTGCATTCAGGACACTTTTACACAACTAAATCAGGAATCCGGGACACTTCTGCACAACTAAACCGATCATTCGGGACACTTTTACACAACTGGGGGAGCGGAAACAGCCGTAGTCGGGACACTTTTACACAACTAAATCAAGAAACAGCACGAAAAAAATGCTTTGGAATCTTCATTTATAGGGAGTTAGATTCACTATCTCCGTAAAAAAACGTATCTTTGCATCAGTAAACAACAAGTGTCCGCCTATGAAGGAAAGTAATACACAAAAAGAGTTGAGCAGAGTCCCCAGGACTCTCAGCGAGTCTTCCAACACGAAAGTATTGGAAGTTCTATTTGATGCAGGCGGCACTGTCATGTCTGACATTATCATTTACGTGGCATCTTCACAAATGAAAGATCTGTTCGGCGACTGCTGGTTCTCCATCAACGATTTTTGTGAGGTCATGGGGTATGAACGAACCAAGTTGCAACGAAAACTGACCGAGAAGCAGCTTGACTTCCTGTTCAGCAACCAACGTCCGGTATATATCACCGAACAGAACGGGCAAAAGATAGAGCATCCGATAGAGAACACCTTTGAAGCGGCGTTATACCGTTTAGGGACATCCAACCTCAGTGTAGCATACGCCATGAACGGCAAGACGCAATATAAGTTCATTCAAATACTGGATCGCTTTGAGATAAAGGATGACTTCGGCACGAAAAAGCGCACCAAGCGGAATTACAACGTGCATCTGAGCAAAGATCTGATGAATACTTTGCTTACCGAATACAATCTGCTAGAACTGAAAGACTACCGTAACCTGCCAAACCGCAAAGGCTACCGCAAGTTTTATCTGAACCTAGCGAAAATGATTTACTTGATCAAGTATAAGATTGACCAAGGACAAGCACCTTATTTCACCGTTACGGTAGATCAGCTTGCCAAGGAATTTGATGTAACGGTAAAGGATAACCATGACCGGAAGAAGAAGGTGACTAGCATCTTAAACGGTATCAACAAAAAGCTGGAGAGAACCAAATTCCAATACCAGTACATCAAAGGAAAAGGGGAGAGGTGGCCTTATACCGTACAGTTTTTCTTTGACCAAGAAACACTGGAATATTTCGATGAAAAGATAAAGGCGATACTGACCTCGCAATATCACGATGCGCTCAAATCATCCTTCTTGTTAAACAAGAAAGGCATTCCCGTGAGCAGGCATTATCAATATAAGGATTTCTTCAAATTCGGCACCGGCGAATACTACCATGAATTTACCGCATGGCTTTATTCTGAAGAGGACAAGGAGATTAAGGAGAACATCTACCGGGATACCTATATAAAGGTAGTGGGCATTCGCCCAGAAGACCTTGCCGTCAACTTAAATCCCTAAAAGTTGGAACAAAAATCATAAAATAGTATCTTTGCAGCGGATTGTCAGGAAATTGGCAGTCCGCTTTTTACATACGTCCGTCTGTCTAACAAAAGAGTGGCATCTATCGTTAAGGAATTAACAACAACAGGCGCATGCCTGTACCAGTATGAAACTGGTACGGGGCGTGCCTTTGTTGTTGGAACGCCACGTCCATGTTAGAGGGTACGTTTCCGTACCCTTATATAAACATAAAACAAATTCAATGGTTCAAACAATTGCCACCCTGATAGATGAGACGCTCATGGTAATGGGCACCCATCTTCACGTGCGGATGACAGACGAAGAAAAGGCGTATCTTGATGCTCATTTCGAGCTTATCCATATCAAGAAGGGAGAACACCTCGTCACTAGGGGCGAGGAAGTATGCTACCTCTATTATCTGGAATCCGGCATCGTCCGGTTATGGTTTCCGGACAAAGAGAATAGAGAGATTTCAGCACGGTTTATCCAAGCCAAAGAGTTCATCAATTTTTTCCTTTCACATGAAGAACACCATGCCCACTACAATATCAAGGCATTGGAGCCATGCAAGATCTGGAGATTGCCCAAAAAAGACCTTCATCAGCTATATGAGTTATCCATCAATTTCAACAAGCTGGCCAGAATACATTTGGTAAGATCCATCAACCGCAAAATAATAAGGGAAGAGGAGTTTTACACACTGGATGCCGAAGCGCGTTACAAAGCGCTTTTGGCCAATGAAAAATGGCTGTTACGTTCAATACCCTTAAAAGACATAGCAAGTTATATCGGCATCACGCCACAAGCATTGAGCAACATCCGAAAGCGCATATAAACCAAACCCTATAAGCCGGGCAGGACAGTTTTACACAACTAATCCTATCCGGCTTTTTTCTGTAGAATTATTCCACACCTGCCGGTTTACGGCACATGTATTTTTAATGCACATTAAATAAACACGGAAGGCCCTTTAAAAACCCTTCATAAAATTTGTCCTCCCGTATATAATCTATATGTTTGGAGCGAAAACAACGCGATAAGCACCTTGATTCGGTTCTGCCGACAGGAATCCGCGTAAATTGGAAACACCGTATGAGACAAATAGAAAAATATATAACATTAATAACCTAAAGAGTAATTCCCATGGAACACATCAGACTGACTGCTATCAGCCTTAGCCTGCTGTTATGCACCGTAAGCGCTTTTGCGCAACGCCATTATGAGAACATCCCGGCACTTGAATTGAACTACGGCACTAACCTGTTCGGCAATGCAGGCAACTATTACAACCTGTCCTTTTCCAGATACATCAACCGGACAAGCTATTGGAAAGCCGGGCTCAGCTATTTTGAGAAGCCTTACGAATACACACCCAACCTACCGCAAGTCTCTACCTTGAACCCGGAAGAAACGATTCCCGAAACGATACATGATAAGGGTAAGGACTTTTATGTGGACGGCGGTTATTACAGAACCCTGGCCAGCAACCTGAAATCCGTTTACTGGGGCATCGGCCTGGGAGGATTCATCGGTACAGAATACGTCCGCCACCCCGATAAGGAATACGACTTCATCATCGGCCCGAAACTGGAAACGGAACTGGAAGTATTCATCCTGCCCCGAACGGCATTGCTTGCCCGCATACAACAACATTGGAATCCCCTATCCATTGACAAGTGGAACACTGTCTGGAACGTAGGAATAAAGATACTGCTCTACTAACCGACAAATCATATCACCATGCTTATTATCATATTGTTAGCCGATACAAATGTATCCGGCCTGATCTCCTTATACCGTGAAATAGGCGCCATGCTGATAGGGGTAGGCTTTCTATGTGCCGGACTAGCGGTACTTAAAAAGCTGATAAGCAACCACGAGCGCACCAAAGAGGCCATCATCACCTATATCACGGCATTGGTCACTTGGCTCATTATCTGGCAACTCTTATGAACGTAGTGGATTTGATACTGGTTGCCATACTCGCCTGTGTCACGCTTCACTTTTACTTCCGGAAAAAGAAGAAAGCCCTTTCTTCTTTTTCCGGAAAGGAGAAAGAGAAGCCGATAAGGGAGGCGGTGCGCAAGGAAGGGCAGGAGAGAGCCTGTCCGGTCATCTGCGTGGTATTTCAGCCTGAGCTGGAAGAAGAGGAATTGGCTGCCGAAATAGCCGATATGTACCTGCATGGAAGAGCCTACTACTACTCAGGCAAACCACTGCCGGAACAGCCGAAAGAAGAGCCCATATCCATCAAGTATAAGGATGTGCAATGGGATAGACTGAAAACGATTCATGTTTAATTAAAAAATAGGAACAAAATGAAAGCAATCGAAAATGTAAGAGAAAAAGCGAACCAAGTCATTAACCGCTATGGAAAGGTTATCTTCACCTTTCTCATATTCTTCACGCTGTTGGGAACGGCACAAGTGGCGGAGGCACAAAGCGGCCTGAAGATCAACAGCCTATCCGAAGTGACAGACAAAGCCAAAGAGGGTGCGGACACCATTCTGGACGTAGCCAAATACATTTTGGCAGCGGTACTCGGCATCGCTCTGGTCTTTGTCATCTATTCGCTTGCCACGAACAATCCCCATGCCAAGGAATACCTGCTCGGCTGGATCATCGCCGTGGTAGTCATCATGGTGGCCTTCCTGATTATCTAAAAACGAAGAGCCATGAGAACCATGCGTAAAATCAACAAGCCGATCAAGTTCTTCGGTCTGTCATCGGGACAGTTCGCCATTTTCATGCTGCTGACGGCCATCATCATCATCGTGAGCATATTCAAGCAGCTGCACCCGATACTCATCATCGGAATCATTTCCGCCATTCTGTTTCTATCCGGTCTGCTGTTCCAAACCTTGAAAAAGGAACACAAGGCCGGTAACCCGGACTACCTGACCGGCCTCCGGATCAAGAACGCCACCCCCCGGCAGATAACGGACAAACGGCAGATTTTCAAATTCATCCTAAAACAGCAACCATGATAGGAATCATCATACTCATATCACTGCTAATCTGTGCGCTGAGCCTGCTGATTGCTCTGCTGTATATCCGGCAGACAGAGATAGAGGTGAAGGACAAATCCGTGGATCTGGAAAGTGTCTTGCCTATCCAGACCATCACGGAGAACGCCGTCATCAACGGGAACGGTGACATCACCGTCGGCTACCGGCTGCTTCTGCCCGAAGTGTTCACCTTGTCGGAAAGCGAGGCGCAATACATCCATGAGCGGTTGGAGGCTCTTTTGAAGATGCTTCCGGCAGGCACGGTCATCCATCAGCAGAATTTCTACTATACGGGGCGATACCATCATGCAGAATACTCTTCCAATGCCCTGATAGCGGAGAACAACCGTCATTTCAACGGCAAGGAGATACTGAACAGCTACACCAACCTGTATGTGACGTTCACGAACGGCAGCCGAAACGGTAAGATACGCAAAAGCGCATCGGGCACCTCGCTGATGCGAAAGCTGCACTACCCGTTCAAGCAACCTTATAAAGAATATCAGCAACGGCTGACAGAAATGGAAGCCTTTCTGATGAACTTTGAGAACGGCTTGTCGTCCATCCAGCAGTTTGAGATACGCAAGATGGATGATACGGAACTGAACAACGCCATCTACGACTACGTCAACCTCTCTTACGAGACACCGGAAAACGATGCCACGCAGAAGAGCGTCAACCCTATGGCCGTCAGTGAAAGCGGAAGCATGAAAATAGGGCAGCAGCACGTTTCCATCCTTTCGCTGACCAATGAAGGCGAGCATCTTCAGGAACTGGCCGTGCCGCACACCGGCAAGTCGAAGGCATACGGGGGAAACATAGAGATACCGGACAGCATACGGAGCAAATGCTCGATGCTGTACCCCGTAGGACTTGGCCTGCCGTTCAACCACATCGTAAACATCGTGATAGAGATAACCGATCCCGATGCCACCGTAACGGCCATCGGTGCGGAGAAAGACGCGCTGAACTACATCACCAACTTTTATCCGCCCGCAGCGGAGAAGCAACGCGAGCAGGCAGCCTTCTGCGATGAGATTACCCAGTTCGACTACCAGACCGCCTATACCGCTTTCAATGTCGTGCTGAACGATACAGACCGTACCTCGCTCATGCAGAAAACCGCACTGGTACAGCAAGGCTTCAGCTTTATGAACCAAAGTTCGTGTTATGTGGAGAACGCCGAGCTGTGCAACCTGTTCTTCTGCAACATACCCGGCAATGCCAGGGCCAATTACCGGGGCTTCGTCAACACGACCAAGCAGGCCATCTGTTATCTGCAAAAAGAGGGGATGTACCTTTCGGACGAGAAAGGACATATCTACCATGACCGTTTCGGTACTCCAGCCAAGATAAACCTCTGGGATTATCCGGCGCTGAACAACAAGAACCGCATCGTTATCGGCCCGTCCGGTTCCGGTAAATCTTTCTGGCTGAACAATTACATCCTGCAAAGCTATGAGCTGGGCCGGGATGTGATGATCATCGACATCGGCGGCTCTTACCGCTCGACGATAGCCTTGAACCGGGGCAAATACTTCGACTCTACCGAGCAGAAGAAATTTGCGTTCAACCCCTTCTTGTGTGACCGTGATAAGAACGGCAAATACCTGTACATCGACACCACGGATGCCGAGTCTGCCGATGACCAGATAAAGACCATCGTCGCCATTATCAGCTACATTTGGAAGGTACGTGAACCCATGCTGCCTGCCGAGAACGCCATTCTCAGGAAATCCGTCATCGGATTTTACGACTATGTGAACAACTCTTCAATAGGAGAGAAGCATGAGCGTATCTTCCCGACGCTGATAACTTACCGGGCTTATCTGAAGGAAGTGTTCAGCAAACGGATGACTGAGTTTGAGAAACAGAAATTCGAGATAGAGGAACTGTTACTTTTGCTGGAACCCTATACGGACGGAGAGCTGTCATTCCTGCTGAACGCCACCGAGAACGTGGATATCGTGCATGACCGGCTGATAGCCTTCGATATGGAAGATGCCTCTAAGAAAGAGTACTTTCCACTCGTTGCCATCATCACCCTGCAAATGATCGTGGATAAAATCAAGAAACGCCAGGGATTTGCCAAAGAACTGATCATCGACGAAGCGCTCGACTTCCTGCAAGACGAGAAATTCGGAGACTTCATCGCCTACCTGTACCGTACCTTCCGTAAAAAGGAAGGAAGCATCACGCTGGCTGCACAGAACATCCTGTTTTTGAAAAACATGCCGTCCAGTATCAAGGACTCCATCATCATCAACTGCGCGACCAAGATTATCCTCGACCATTCGGAACACCGGCAGAACCTGCCGGAAGTGAAAGCCGTGCTTTCCATCACGGACGAAGAGGCCTATATGATTGAGTCGTTGCAACGCACGGAACGCTGGAGAGAGTTTTTCATCAAGATGTCGAACGATGCCTTCATCTTCCGCAATGAGGTGTCCGACTTCGCCGCCGTAGCCTTCGATTCGCGCCAAGCGACGGTAGTACGGCTGAAGCAGTTGTTCAACGAAAGCGGCTCGACCTATACGGCCATCAACCGCTATCTGGAGGAAAGGAGGAAAAAGTATGGATGACGCCACCCAAGGGCTGACCTCCCTTCTAAGCTGGTCAACCGACTTCAACGGCAGCGCATACAATCTTGCCGGAAGCATTGCCGCCGCACTTTTGGGCGTTGCGCTCATTTTCGTGGTATGGGCACTCGCCACGAAAAAGGAAAATGCCAAAAGCTATCTGATAGCCTGGCTGGTATGTGTCATATTCACCCTATTATTCATCATCAACAAATAACCGTCATGAAAAGAATCATTCTCATACTCGGACTTGCCGTCTCGATGGGGCTGACGGGAACCGGCAGCGTTCATGCCCAGTTTGTCGTGCATGATCCCGGACACACCCTGCTGAACTCAACGGAATGGATCGCCAATGTCAAGAAATGGGTCGCACAAATCAATGAAATGATAGACGCTCAGGAACTGAGGCTTGGCCTGCAAAAAATCGACCAGCTGAAGGAACTCAAGTCACTAAAAGAACTGGCCGATTTACTTGACGATGTAGCCTGCCTGAGCAGCGACTACAGTTTTTACCTGAATATAGGTTCAAATTACCACTGTTTGAAATTTCTTAATTTTCAGCGTGTAACCGTCAACCTGAGCCTGAGTACCGATTTGCTGTTCAAGGTAGCCACCGTGACCAGTTATTTCTCGATGAACTCGGAAGGACGCATGTCATTCATCGAGCAAGTGAAGGAATCGGTAGAGAAGGCAGCTGAAGAAATGCGAGAGTTTAACGAATCCGTGCGTTCCACGGTCATTTACAAATCCATGAAAGGGCATAACCGGAAGACCTACTATCAGGGACGGCTGGCCGCTTTCACACGACACACCAATTAAAGCGTTATGAATCAAGACAATTTTCTCTGGGGACTCCAGATCACGGACGGCCTGACCATGGAACTCGTTTCGCAAATGACGGTCATCGCCTTCGGTGTTGGTGTCATCTGCTTTATCTGCAACCTGGCATACAACTATCTCTATCACGGAGCCAGCCAGCTGTTAAGCCCGAATGAGGACAAATTTCCCGACATGATGGAAATCGCCCGTTGCCTGGTACTGTTCTTCTGCCTGAGCATGTACACCCCCATCGCCCAAACCATCGTAGGCACGATGGAAGTAATCAACGAAGCCACCTCGCTGACCTCCGAGCGTGCGCAGGAATTTGCCCAGTTCATGGCACAATCAGCCACCGAACAAGGAGAGATGATTGCCGAATACGACAAACACAGCCTCCAGTCGGAGGTAGCATCCGGAGAAGACAACACCGGCGCCATGCAGCACGAACTGGATAAAAAGATGGAAGAGGACGAAATGACCGGTGTACGCTCCAGCGTGGAGAAGATTGTGCAGCTGCTCAATCCCGCCAACCTCGCCACCCTTGTACTTCATGGCATTTCCGCCCTATTGGTAGGAATCATACAAGTAGTCATCTTGGGTATCGGCGTGGTCATTGTCAAGCTACTGGTCATTCTCGGCCCGTTTGTCTTTGCCGTAAGCATGCTGCCGGTCTTTCAGAAACAGTTGAGTATCTGGTTCGGTACGCTCTGCTCCGCCTGTATGGTATTCACCGTCATCAATATTCTGAACCAAATCATGTGGCAGACCTTCAAGGCCATCTATACGGAAAGTGCCGACATGGTGGACGCAGCTACGCAGCAGATACAATATTTAGGAATGGATCTCGCCTTAATCGGTGCTTATTGCAGCTGTTTCTGGCTATCCTCCAAAATCGTAGGACACAGCGATGCAGGGAAAATCATTTCGAAAACCGTGTCAATCGTCACCACGGCGGCCACCATCGCCCTGATGGGAGGCGCAGCGGCAGGCGGCAAGCTGACCAACGTAGGCGGTGCCGCCTCTATCGGGGCAAGTTTCATAAACGACAACAATAAAAAATAGAACTATGAATCTGATGAAATTCAAAGGAGCTGATGATGCGGTCAAGCTGACTATCCGGCTTTCAGCCGGGTACTGCATCATCCTGACTATCGCTTTTGCCAGCAGTATCATCTTCCTTATCAACAAAATAGAAAAAGCATACGGCCAGGCTCTCGTCATCGACAGGCAGGGAGAAGTCTATGAGGCAAGCAGCCTGTCTGCCAGCGATATGCGGCAATACGAATACATGAACCATGTAAAGACCTTCGTAACCCACTGGTATGCCTTTGACGAGAGCAGCTACGAGAAGAACATTTCGCTTGCGCTCAACCTCATAGGTAACAAGGGGAAGGAGTTGTTGAACGAGTACAACGATGTGAATATGCTGAACTCACTCATACAAAAGAATATCCGTTACGGGGTACGCATCAAGGATGTAGAGATTAACACCCAAACGATACCCGTTTCCGGAAAGATAATCTTCACGCAGACCGGGTACCGGGCACGGGGAAGCATCTCACGTAATATCGAAGCGGAGTTCACCATCTATGATATGCTGTCCCGCAGCGAGGAAAATGCGCACGGAGCCAAGATAGAAGATTGGATTGTCCGCTATTCCGAACCCGTGGAAAGCAACGGCGCCAACACATCGCAGGCAGCTTCTCCGGGCAAGAATGAAAACCAGTCAGAAACCTCTAAACCAACCGACCATGGAACCGAATAAACTTATCAAAGACAAGAACAAGCTGTTGATGGCCATCCCGGTAATCCTGGGCATCCTCTTCCTTTATGTATTCTTCATCCGTGAGGACGGGAACGTGCCGTCAGGGAGTGACAGACAGGCCGCCTCGCAAGCCTTTCTGGAACCACAGTCGGAAATGGCCGACAAGGTGAACGACAAGATGGAAGCCTATAAGCAGGACAAACTGGAAGAGCAGGAGAAGGCACGCATCCTGAAAGAGTCTCAGGTCAAAGGATCTGATTTTTACTTCGAGCTGCAAAACCAGCAGGAACGGTATGACCGTGCCACACTGGAGCGCATCCGCCGTATGCAGAACGATCCGTACAGCGAAGTCATGGCAGAATACGGAGGTGGCCGGAACGGACGCTTCTCTCATCAGCTGGAAAGCCAACTGGACGGACTGGAGGACGAGCAGGCACTCAACGAGATTATCCGGGAAGCCAAGAAGAACTCACGCATCCGCAAGGAACTGGAAGAATCCGACAAATACCGCAAGCGCATGTATGAACGGATTGTCAATTATGACCAAGAGGGAAAAACGGAGAAAGCCGCTGCCAACCCTTCCGGCCATCCATCCGCCGACAGCCTGATGCAAAAAGGCCCGATCTACCGTGCCGAAAACGGCAAGCGGGTACGCCGCCAACCGACCTCCACACCGGGAAACAGCAACCTCTTCAGGGCTTGCATCCACGGCGACCAGACCGTAGTCACGGGCAGTACGGTACGGATGCGGTTGCTTCAGGACGTAACCCTATCCGGCATGAAGATACCGGTCAACACGCTGTTTTACGGTATCGCCACTTTGGGAGCCAACCGCCTCGATGTGGTAGTCAGCAACCTGAAGGTAGGAGACAACCTCAATCCCGTATCGGTGGTTGTCTTCGACAATGATGCCATGGAAGGTTTGAACCTGCCCAATAACCTGAAAGCCAGTGCAGCCAAGCGTATGGAACAAGGTCTTGTACAGAACATTGACATGCCGCTCTCTTCCATCGGCACGATGGCCAGCGAAGTGACCAGCGTAGTCAACGCCACCACCCAGGTAGCCAAGCAAATCTTGAACATGAGCCTCTCACAAGTGAAGGTACATCTCAAGTCCAACTACGAAATGTATATCCAGGAAGAGAGTCAGGAATCGAAGTTGCGCAGGCAAGCCGTGCAAGCGGAGTTACAGAAGCTCTATGAGCAAATGGAACAAGAGAAAACGAACAAGAAAAATCATCCCCTTCAAACATTGATAGACAAATTATGATAGACATTCTCAATTACCTGCTTGCGCTGTCAGCGGTCTTTTTCGGCTATCGGATCTACGTATCACGCCGGAACGGACGAGCCTTTAAAGAAATCCGTCCGCTGACCGTTTCTTTCGGCATTACCCTGCTTCTTCTATGGGGCATTACCGTATTCACCGCCTTTTTTTCAAGAACCGTTTAACATATCGACAACATGAAGAAATATATTTATCTACTGTTTTACTGCCTTGTGTGCAGCCTGCCGCTCTTCGCTCAGGGAAACGGCACTCCCCGGCAACAAGCCATCAGCCAAAAAGACATCTTTATCTCTTTCGACTGTGTGAAACACCTGGTATTCCCTGTGCAAGTATCTGATATCGCCATCGGCGAACAGGAGCTTGTCATGGCCAGCCGGGTAGAAGAGGCGCCCCATATCGTCAGGCTCTCGGCGCAAGCGGAAGGATTCACCGAAGAGACCAACCTGACCGTAGTCTGCATCGACGGAAGCGTTTACACCTATCACATCCGCTACCTTCCCGAAGGCGGCACGGATTCGCACCCGAACATTTACGAGGACAACGGGAAATGGCAGCACCATGACTATCAGGCAGAAGTCAGCGACCTCCATCTGGCCGAGTTCTTCTTTCCGGAGGACATCGCTTACGGAACGCCCGGCAACGAGGTGTCCTTCACTCTGGCCGCCTACAACAACCAGTTGAAAGTATCAACCGCCAAAGATGCCGTGGCATATTCCAACCTGTTTGTGGTGGATAAGGCCATGAACACTTACCACATCACCATCAAACGGGGCAATACCTCCGTATTCACCTACAATTTTGATGACCAGCGCAAATATACCGCCCATGTGGATGTGAACAGCGAGGAAATGGAAAGATGCATCCAAGAGCTGCGCACCAAGAAGCGCAACATCTACAGCCTGGGGGTCATCGAGAACAAGTTTGAGTTGTCAATGGCCAATCTGTATGTGCATGAGGACTTCATGTTTTTCATCTTTGACCTGAAAAACAAATCATACATCGACTACGACATCGAGTTTGTCAAATGTTTCCAGCGTAACCAAAAGAAGAGCAAGAACGCCATCCAGCAAGAAACGACCATCGAACCTATCTATCAGAAAGATTTTGATACGAAAATCAAAGGCAAGAGCCGGAACCGGCTGATACTTGGTTTCGACAAATTCACGATACCCGATGATAAGGTATTCGAGATCGAGATTTACGAGCGAAACGGCGGGCGGCACATCAAGCTGGCCGTGTTGAACGAATACATCCTTTCCGCAGAACCCTTATACAAGCTACAGCCATGAAACTGAGAGAAGCATTAGACACCTATATGTTCGACAACGTGGGACAGTTCGGCGGCATCGCCGAATCACTGGGCTATCAGACCGAATACCGGAACGGATATTTCCGATTCCGCAAAGACGGGGAAGAGCAAAGCATGAGCGTAAGCGAAATCAGGGAAAAAGCCGGAGCAAAGTACGATGAAAGCCTTCGTGACCAATCAAAAGAACGTGTATCCGCCCTTTTTGACAAGGAACGTGCCAATGATCCTAAATATGTCGCCGAACTGGAGAAGGATGGCATCAGCATCAAGCGGTGGGAGAACCTGAAGGGACATGACAAGGACGGCTTTACCGTCATCGACCATCGCCTGAAGGTATGCTACACCGGACAGTCGCTCTATGAATACGCCTACAAGCAAGGGAACATCCTCGACGGGAAAGGCACCAAGCTGGAAAAGGGTGTCATGTCTGATTTGATGGAGATACACGGCAAACCGGGGAAGCTCCGTTTCAACGATGACGGAATCTCCGTATTCTACCGCAAAGAGGCGTTGGTTATCCCGGACAAGGTGCTGGGAAAGAAGTTGGGCAAGAAAGAGAAAGAACAGCTGCTTGCCGGTGACATCGTACCCATCACCGTAAATAAGAAGGACATCCTGCTGCAAGTTGACCGGGATCTGAACTCCGTCATCCTGCGCACCAACCAGGAAATCAAGATTCCCGACATCATCGGGCAGACCAGCGAATATGGCGGCTACAAGTTAACCAAAGCCGACAAATACCTGCTCGCCAACGGCCATGCACTGGAGAACAAGCTGCTGCACAGTCCGGAAGGCTACTTCATTGCCGACATCCAACTGACGGATGACAGGAAAGGAGTCATGATACAGAACATACAGAGTATCACTCCCGGCAAGGCACAAGAGCTGATCAAGGCCATGACCCCCAAACTGGAAGCCCATGCGGCCAACATAGAAGCTGCAAAAGAGCAAAAACACGAAGAGGGGCGCAATATGGAAGCCGAGTTTAAGGAAGCGGTGGGCAAACATGACTTTGAAAAAATCGGGAAGCTCAAAGAGGAAGGATATAAACCCAGTGAAGAGTTTATCAAAGGAATCGGTAAGGAACACGGTCTGGATGAAAGGCAAACCCATGAAGTCATCCAGCTGTTCGGCACCAAGCCGGAAGAACAGGGCGAACATGAAAGGCAGGCCGCACGTCTGTTGGATGCCGCACAGACCGACAACTTTCATGTCATCCAAGAGATACAGAAAGAAGGGTACCGGCTCGCCCAAGAAGACCTTACCCAGATGCGTGAAACGGGTGTGCAAGCCAACACGCTGATAGCCGTACAAAAGATTTTCGGGATGGAAGGCAGCACAAAGACACTGGGAGATGTCAAACTGGCCAGCACACCCAAACCCGACAACAGCAAGGAAATGGCCCGTCCGATAGCCAGCACCATCAACCGGGCTTTCAATGACTTATAACCTAAAAAATCAGGAATTATGGATTACGATGAATTAGTACAGAAAAACATTGCAGGAGAAATCAGTGACTTAGAGTTTCTACTTGCACAGGAAGAGCTTGCACAAGCCTATCAAGAAGAGATGGCTGCCAAGCAACAAGAGACAAACAACCAAACGGCCAGAGAATGGCTGCTTGATTACGAGAACAGAAATCTATACCAATAAATCATGGATACAGCAAGTGACAAAGCATTACAGCGTTTCGCCGAACTGATGATCGAAAAGATAAAGCAGGTGGAAGACAACTGGCAGAAGCCTTGGTTCGGGATAAAGGGTGGGGGACTTCCGCAAAATATCGAGGGAAGAACCTACAACGGAGTAAATTCCTTCATGTTGTTTCTACTTTCGGAAAAAGAGCAGTACAGCCTGCCGGTCTATATGACCTTCATGCAAGCCAAAGACAACGGCCTTAACATACTGAAAGGAGAAAAGTCATTCCCGGTCATTTACTGGAATTTCTCAGTAAGAGACAAGAACGGAAAGAAAATACCTTTCGACGTATATAAGAACCTGGATAAAAACGAGCAGCAGGAATATAAGGTCACGCCGTTTCTGAAGACATACAATGTGTTCAACGTACAGCAGACCAATCTTCAGGAAACGAAACCGGAGAAATGGGAAGCATTGAAGGAGCAATTCAAGATACCGGCCATCAAGGACGAGCAAGGGATGCTCACCGTGCCTCTGATTGATGCGATGGTACGGGAACAGCAATGGATCTGCCCCATTTATTCCAAGGAAGGAAATAGTGCTTACCATGCAAGGGGAGAAGATAACCATATCGTCGTACCCCTGAAGGGGCAGTTTAAGGACGGAGAGAATTTCTACTCCACACTACTTCATGAGATGGCGCACTCGACTGGGGAGCCTGAGCATCTGAACCGGGAAAAAGGTGTGATTTTCGGAGACAAGCAATATGCCAAAGAGGAACTGGTTGCCGAACTCACCTCCGCTACCGTCGGGCAAAGCCTGGGAATATCCACCTATATCCGGGAAGAGAATGCCATGTATCTAAAGAACTGGCTGGGAGCCTTGAAAGAAGATCCCAAATTCATCTATAACATCCTTGCCGATGTAGGCAAAGCCAGTAATATGATTCAGGAACACGCCTCACGGATGGAACAGTACCTCACACCGGAGGAACGGTTTACGCTGGCCGTCCTGCAAGACAACCGTCCGGTATTGGAGCAGATGAAGAATGAAGGTTTTATTCCTTCATCCCGACAATTGGAAAGCCTCGCCGCCAACCATCCCACGGCAAGCAACCTTGAAACACTATACGGCACTTTCGGCATTTCGCTGCCTGTCATGGAAGCGGAACCGGCCATGAAAAATACGAATGAGCCACAGCTCGGATTATAAACTTTTAAAAACCATCATTATGTTTACAGGACAAATTATCGGTTATGTCGGTGCGGATGCCCGGCAGAACAAGAACGGAAAAGGATTCAACTTCCATGTATCCACCAAGTACAAGAACGTGAACAACGAGGAACAGACCCTATGGGTATGCTGCTTCGTAAATTACGAGAGTAAGGTCTTTGAGTATCTGAAAAAAGGAACACAGGTATATGTCTGCGGCGATGTGTATGCCGATGTATTCCAGAAGGATGACGGTAGCCACATCCCATCCGTCAGCCTGACCGTTTCACGCATTGAGCTACTGGGAAAGGCTGAGAAAAAAGAGAACGGTGACGGAACGGCAACCGGACAACCCCAATAACTGCAACGGCCATGGAAAGAGAGAAGAAAGACCTGTCATTCATCCTGATCCTGCTATCCACGCTCATCGGGACAGCCGTAATGTTTCAGTGGGCTATCGTTACGGGATTATACGCTCCACTACGTAATCCGGCCATGTGGGAAAGGCTGATGGAAAAGGATGCCCTATTCCGGTTTCTCTACGTCATCCTGATCGGCGGTCTTGCTTTTCTCTTCCCGGTAGGCAAGGTGAAAGACGAAAACAAGAAATGGGTTTACACCAGTATGACATTGGTTTCGGCATCCATGCTGGTTATCGGATTCAGCCGGTTATCAGCGTGGTATAACCTATTTGTGTTTCCTACTGTGTTTGTGGCGTACACGTTGCTTGTCATCAAGACTCTGCCTTATTTCATCCGGCGCCATGCCCAATCCGATGACAGCATTTTCGGGTTAAGCCGGGAAGAATCAGCTTTCTACTTCCGCTTTGAGACCGCCTCCGGGCCGTTGGTCATCCATAAGCCGCAGCAGAATGTCTATATTGACGGCGGTCCGGGAAGCGGTAAATCGGAAAGCTGGATCAAGGGAATCATCTACCAGTGCGCCGAGCGCAACTATGCCGGATTCGTGTACGACTGGGAGGGTGATCCCACCAAGGACAAGTCACCCATCCTCTCACGTATCGCCTACGGAAGCATTGAATACTTCCGGGCTAAAGGAGTGGAGACACCCCGTTTCGCCTATATCAATTTCGTGGATATGTCACGCACGGTCAGGGTAAACGTACTCTCTCCGAAATATATGTCAAAGGGCAACGAATCGCTATTCATCCGTAACATCATCATCACGCTGATGAAAAATCTGGAAGCCAGTTGGAAAGAAAAAACAGACTTTTGGGCCAACAATGCCATTAACTACGTCTATTCAATCGCCTACAAATGTTTCAAGGAGAGAGAGTCAGGAATCTGTACGCTGCCCCATGTGATAGCCCTTGCCCTTTCAGACAGCAACCTGGTATTCCACTGGCTGTCGGAAGATCCTGAAATCGCATTGAACATGTCTTCAATGCTGACCGCCTGGAAGCTGGGCGCGCAGCAACAGACAGCCGGTGCCGTATCATCCGCACAGACTCCGTTAGTACTTCTGAATAACAAATATATCTTCTGGGTGTTGTCGCCACTTCCCGAAGAAGAGTTTTCATTGGATATTACCAACAAAGAACATCCAACCCTTCTATGTGTAGGGAATGCGCCGACCATCAAGGAAGCCGTTTCCCCTGCCATTTCCTGTATAGGCAGTGTCTTGATGTCACAGATGAACAATCCCGGCAAAGCAACCAGCGTATTCATGGTAGATGAGTTTCCGACCATCCTGCTACAAGGCATAGACACTTTCATAGGTACCGCCCGGAAACACAATGTCGCCACCATTCTCGCCGTGCAGGACTTCAACCAAGCGGTCAGGGATTATGGAGAAAAAAGTGCCAACATACTGAAAGCCTCCTGCGGAACGCAGGCTTACGGCATGACCGGAAACGAGAAGACCGCCAAGGACATCGAGAATTTGCTTGGGGAGAAGAAAGAGGCACAAGAATCTTACTCGCACCAAACCGGTGGCAGTAACAGTGTCACGGAGAGCCTGCAAAAGGAAAAGGTCTTAAAGGCAAGGGACATTGCCGGGCAAGCAGCCGGGCACTTCATCGGCAAGATTGCCGGAGGCAAGCCTCCATTCTTCAACGTGCAGATGGATATGTGCCGTTTTGAAGAGAAGGAGATACCCCGTTTTTCCTTACCGGTCAAACTAGGCAACGGCAAAGAAGAGATGGAACTGGAAATCTTGGAAGAGATTATCCAGCAGAACTACATCAAAATCATTGAGGATGTCAACGCTATCCTTAAAAAGATAGAGGATAAATTAAAAGAAAAGTCAGCAGTTCCGGCAGCCGGGACACATAAGACAGAACAAAAAATCATCCGATAACATTCAACAAAAGAATCCTACCATGAGAAAAATCCATTCATTATTAGTGGCAGCCTGCTTATTGGCGGCTTCATGCAACAGAGAGGAAATCCAACCGGAAACAGACAAAGCCGGTATGTATCACATCACCGTAGCCGTAACCGGCACCTCACCCAAAGGCAGTGTACATATATACAATCTTGACGGCGTGAAATTCAGGAACAAACGCACCGGCACCTCCGCATTTTCCGTAGATGAGACCTTCACCGATAAAGTGGAATACAGTACGGAAAAGCCGGTCAGCCAAATTACCGTGCAAGGCATCCTCTATTCCAAAGAGAACGCAACCATCACCCTGCAAGTAAAGAAAGACGGTGAAAGCGTGTTCAACCAGAGTAAACAGCTAGAGGCCGTTCCCAGTATAGACAACACGGTAGATTTGGTTTACAGTACCGTAAAATAAAATCAAAAAAACATATATTTTCTCTTTCGTATTTAGATGATATTTATTATCTTTATGAAAGATAATCTTTCTCATTTATAATCTAAACTCAGATAAAATGAGATTCAACTAATCCAGTCAATCGTATGAAAGTCGATTTCAATCAGATAAAAACAACCATTTCTCTGCCCGATTTCCTGCTGGAGCTGGGATGGAAAATCGTGGAAGGCTCTTCCAACTCTTGTCCCAAAATGAGCAACGGAACGCATACCATCGTCATCAAGCGGAACTCACAGAACCAATATACCTATTGGGACGTGCATAGCGACAGCGTGCGTGGCCGAAGCATCATGGATCTGATGCAGGAACATCTATTTGAAACAACCGGAAAAATGCCGACCTTGCGCGAGGTGGGAGAGATCCTTCAGAACTACATCAACACCAACCGCATCACGACACCCGAAAAAAGCCGGTATGAAGTCGGTAACACAAGCATGGGAACGGACGAACTGCATTTCTACCTACGCCAACTGCAAACTTACAAAGGAAACTATCTCTCAAAAAGAGGTATCTTGAAAGAAAGCATCGAAAGCCGGTTCTTCAAAGACACTTTCTTTATCCGTGAAGTAAAGAACAAAGGGAGTATTTACCAAAACGTGTGTATCAAGATGTACAATGAAAACGGTGTACAAGCCATTTCACAGCGGAATGAGGCGTTCAAGGGTATTCTCGGTGGCAAGTTCGACTGTCTGGCGACCAGCAACCATGACAAAAGCCGCCCGATAGACATTCTATACATCGGGGAGTCATTTATCGACTGTATCTCCCACTATCAGCTATGCCATTCCGGAAGCGACCTCAATCTCGTATATGTATCTACGGAAGGGACATTCACGGAAGGACAAATGAGGCTATTACGCCTGATTCTTGACAAAAACCAGGTAAAGGAGCTTCGGAGCATCTTTGACAACGACAAGCAAGGACACAAATACACCCTATGGCTGCATCGTTACTTTCATGGCGATACGACTGATGTCGAAAGCCTGAGCAACGATGAACTCCGCAACAAGGTACAGGAACTGAAGAACGTCGAACTTTCGGAAAACAAGGATTGGAACGATGATTTGAAAGTCTCGTGTGGCATCTATACCTCCACGGATGGCGGCCAGTAACCTCATAGATTTGCTCAATCACATAAATACAACAACCAATAAAATCAGGTCAATATGAATATCAAGCACTTATTTTTTTATATGCTGCTCATTGCCTTTTCCTCATGCAGCAAACCCGGCTATGAGAAAGCCATTGCAGAATGGATTCAGACAGATTCTCACGGTACCTGGACGGATTTAAAGTTCGAACTACTGGAAGTGCTGGAAACAGAAGATGTCACCGTATCGGACAGCCTGCGCTATCTGAACAACAAAAGCGCACAATTATCCGCTGTCATACAGAAAGCGGAAAGTCCCCGTGCCCTATTCAAACCGTCCTTTTCCGCCTATATGGAAGCCGAAAAAAGCCTGAAAGCAACGGATGCCATGAAAGCCAACTACCTGCACCGTGACAGTACGGAAGTTATCGGCAAGATATTAAAATGCAGGTATGCCATCATCCAGCCACACTCAGGGGTGCAGCAGAAAAAGACGGCTTCTTTCCTATTGTCCCCCGACATGGAAAAATGTATCGGAAAACTAAAGCCGGCAAGCAAATAATCCGAGCGTAACGATGTGTTGTAGCGACAACGTTTTTTGGGTTCTTTTTGGGGCGTATTCCCAAAAAGAACTCCCACACATTTAAATGTGTGGGCTATTCATTACACTACCATCCTTTCTTCTATGGAACACATGCATTGCCAATTTCTATATGTGTGCCTGTAATTCGTTCTAATTCACGTTTGTATCTTGTAATCCGTTTTTCGAGTAATACTTTCTCGTCTATACCTACTCTTT
>NZ_JAMOKM010000027.1:0-55952 GCF_023656665.1 Parabacteroides sp. B2-S-102
TAAATAGAGCTGTAATTTTATTCCAAGATGATAGTCAGATAGTGATTGGATGTTATAGGAGGAAGAAGATAATGAAGGAAAATTATGTTAATTGAAATTTGTTGTTAGTTTCATTAGAACTAAATCAAATTAACATATTTAATTTATTGAGGCATGATGAAAATTTGACTATGTGTTATCGCAAACACCTGAAAAAGTGAGGAACATACTGATTTTTGTTACGTTTTAACTTGTATGTATAGTTATTATATATATATTTGTCTGTCAAAACATGAAAACGACTTAGTTCTAATGATACTACGTTGTTATTATTATTTAAAATATAACCGTTTGATTTTAAATAGAAAGAGATTTTTGTATGAATATAATAATAACTTTAAACAAAAAAGAGTAAATGCCTATGCACTAAAAAAGAAAGAAAAGAGAGCCCGATCTCTCTAAAAAGAGTATGAAAATTAAAAAAGCACAAATGTAGAATCACTTAAATCAAAAACGATTTTTCATGAGAAAGTCATTTATCTTATTATTGGCGTTTTTTCTGTGTGTTACAGGATATGCACAGAAACTAACGATTAGTGGTGTCGTCATTGACAAGGATCTAAATGAACCACTAACAGGAGTGAACGTGTTAGTAAAAGGTACTACAACCGGTACCATTACTGATTTTGATGGAAAATATACCTTAGAGGCTGACGCAAACTCTATTTTGGTATTCTCTTATTTGAGTATGAAAACGATTGAGGAGCCAGTGAATGGCCGTACGAAAATCGATGTTACGATGGTTTCAGACGCAGAGGCTTTGGATGAGGTTGTCGTAACAGCGATGGGTATCAAACGTGAATCAAAGACTTTGACTTATTCCGCACAAACGGTAGGCGGTAAGGACTTGAACGAGATTAAGAATGTGAATATGATCAACTCTTTACAAGGAAAGAGCGCTGGTTTGCAGATTACCCCGAACTCTACGGGTGCGGGTGGTTCTTCTAAGATCTTGTTCCGTGGTAATAAATCTATTAGTGGTAATAATCAGCCGTTGATCGTTGTGGATGGTGTTCCTATGATGATGAATGTCTCGGATTCACAGATTGATGGATCTTATGGTGGTGGTCGTGACGGTGGTGATGCCATGTCTACTATCAACCCGGACGATATCGCTCAGATTACCTTGTTGAAAGGTGCTTCCGCCGCTGCTTTGTATGGTGCGGTCGCTGCCAACGGAGCCATTATGGTTACGACTAAGTCGTCGCAGTCTGGAAAAGTCGCTATAAATGTATCTAGCAATACGACGGTTGAGACTCCGATGGTGTTACCGAAGTTCCAGAATTCTTATGGCGTAAGTAACCAAGGAACGTTTAGCTGGGGCGATAAGCTTGCTTCTTCTTCTCCAAACTATGCGAAGGATTATTATAATCTTGGCTATACGACCAACAACTCTATCTCGTTGGCTGGTGGTAATGATAATATCTCATCTTATTTTTCTTATGCGAATGTATCTTCTAATGGTATCGTTCCGGAGAATACATATATGAGCCATAACTTGCTAGCGAAGGTTGGCTTTAACCTATGGACAAAACTTCATGTAGACGTGTCTGCTCGTTATAATAATCAGCATATTGAAAACCAGCCGACTGCCGGTTATGTAGGTAATCCTACTTTGGGCGCTTACTTGTTTCCAAGAGGAGAGGACTGGGATTATTATAAGAGTAACTATGAGGTGTACGATGGTACAAGAAATATAAATGTACACAATTGGACAAATACCGCTCAAGAGCAGTTCTCCAATCCATACTGGATGTTGAATCGCCAAAAACCGGTTTCTTATCGTAATCGCTATGAGTTTGGCGGTAGTGTCAAGTATGACATAATGGAAGGTCTTTCCGTTACAGGTCGCCTGCGCTATGAACGTGGTGATGAGACATGGAACTTGAATGAATATGCGTCTAGTACGGCAGGCCGTAACTTGCTGGGTACGATGAAAGACACACGCGTGAATAGCGAGCAGACTTATGGTGACTTGTTGGCCCAATATAATAAGACTTGGGAGGATACTTATTCTTTGTCTGTAACTGCAGGTGGAAGCTACCAAAAGACAAAAAGTTCTTCTTTAGAATTGATCGGTTGGGGTGATTCTCAGTTCTCTGTTAACGATGCGGGCGTGATTACAAGTGGTGCTTACTATCCTAATATCTTCTCTCCGGCTAACTATTATAAATTACAGACTACAAAGACTTTGGCCGAGAAACGTTTGAATTCAGTGTTTGCTACTGCCCAATTTGGTTATAAGGAAGGTCTGTTTATCGATGTTAGTGCCCGTAACGACTGGTCCTCAACATTGGCGTTTACAGATGGTGTTTCATTCTTCTATCCGTCTGTTGGAGCAAGTGTTTTGTTGGATAGATTTATTGATTTCGGCAAGAACGTGGATTTATTCAAGTTACGTGCTTCTTATTCTATTGTAGGTAACGATGTGCCTATCGGTGTGACCAACGAGCGTTATACATTAGGAGATCAAGGAGCGTTGAATCCGCCGGAAAAATCATCTTTCCGTACGTTGAAACCAGAAAAGACAAATTCGTTGGAAGTCGGCTTTGATGGTACATTCTTCCAGAATCGTTTCAACGTAAATTTGACCTATTATAAGACAAATACCAAGAATCAATATTTTGACATCTCCGCTCCATGGGAAACTGGTTTGAAGAGCCGTTATATTAATGCTGGTAACGTACAGAATCAAGGTTTCGAGGTTAGTCTAGGTTGGTATAATCAATTTACGGATAATTTCAGCTGGAGCACGAACTTTAACTTCTCTTACAATAATAACAAGATTATAGAGTTGGCCGACGAGCTTTCCGAGTGGAACCTGACAAGTTATTGTACAGGTGCCAAAGTGCTCTTGAAAGAAGGTGGGCATTTCGGAGACCTTTATGTTCGCGACTTACAACGTGATGATAACGGAAAGCCTATTGTCTCTGATACCGGTGCCCCTGTATTAGCTGGATCCGATAATAAAGATCTTGTTTATGCGGGCGATATGAATGCGAAAGTGAACATGGGTTGGACTAATACCTTCCACTATAAAGATTTCACGTTGTCATTCTTAATCGATGCGAAGGTTGGCGGTAAGGTCTTGTCGATGACTGAGGCTACCATGGATGGTTGGGGCGTTTCCGAACGTTCTGGTTTGGCTCGTGACGCAGGTTTTGTAGAGGTCGATGGAGTACAATTTGACCCGCAATTGTATTATTCAACTACCGGTGGTACAAGCTACAACTCTAATATCTTGACTTCCCAGTACGTATATGACGCAACTAATGTTCGTTTGCGTGAGTTATCATTTGGTTATACCTTCCGCAACTTGTTTGGCGCAGGTAAAAACTTGACCGCTTCTATCATTGGACGTAACTTGTTCTTCTTCTATAAGGATGCTCCGATGGATCCGGATGTAGCTGCTGGAACGGGTAATGGCTGGCAGGGTATCGATATGTTTGCGTTGCCGACAACCCGTAGCTTTGGTTTGAACTTAAAACTTAATTTCTAAATCTTACAGGTATTACTTATGAAACTAAATAGAATTCTAAAATATGCGGCTGTATCAGCTTTAGCTTTTAGCACAGGATTAACAACCGTGAGCTGTACAGACGATTTTGAGACATTGAATACCGATCAGTATGAGGTAGACCCGAACACTCTTCCTTTCTCTGCGCAGTTTAAAGAACCGCTGTCTTATGTATATGCTCCGCAACAGAACTTGTTCCAGTACTGCTTTAGTTTGAACGTAGACTTGTTTAGCGGTTATTTCATGACACCACATAATTTCAATGGTTCCGGTAACGTGGATTATGCGTTGAATCGTAGTTTTTGTGGAGGTATGTACGAGAATGTTTATTTGCACATATTCAATAATACACGTCGTTTGATCGCCTCTTGTGACGAACAAGGATTGACAGACTATGCGGGAATGATGCGTGTTGTTCAGGCTTATGCGGTCCAGATGTTGACGGATGTTTACGGCCCGGTAGCTTATACGTCTTGCATCGAAGATCCGACAAATGGTGCTTCGTTCTCTTATGATACACAGCAGAGCATTTATAACTCCATTTTCGAATTGTTAGATAAAGCGCTTCAAGATTTCCAGAGTCCGAAATCCACATTGGAGGAGAGACAGTCATTCGACTATTGGTGTAATGGCGATTTGGATATGTGGATTCAAGTAGCCAATCAATTAAAGCTACGTGCAGCCTTGCGTATCGTGAAGGCCGACCCGACTTTAGCTAAACAAAAAGCTGAAGAGGCTGCCAAGGGCGCTATCTTAAAGCAGGATGTATTGATCAATAAGAGTTTGAGTAATGAGCAAACTCGTATGTTCGAATGGGGAGATAGTGGCATGAACGCTAACTTAACCACGATACTGGAAGGATTCCAAGATCCTCGCTTACCGCTGTATATGACGAAGAACCAAGCTGATGTTGAATGTGAGGATGGGAAGACGATTGCATCCGGTACTCAATATTTAGGTATTCGTGGCGGCTGTGACTTGCCTGCTAAACCGAATCAATGGGGTAACTTCTCGAAGATCGTTTGTTCTTATACAACAGCTTTACCGGTAATGATGGCAGCCGAAGGTTATTTCTTGCGTGCGGAAGGTGCGTTGCGTGGTTGGAGTAACATGGGAGGTACGGCGAAGGAACTGTATGAGCAAGGTATCCGTGTTTCTATTAAGAATCAGTTGGCTTATAAGGGAAGTCTGGCCGGAGTAAGTTCAATTTCAGAAACAGAGATCGATGCCTATATCAGTGGCACGACAACACAAAAGGACTTCGTCGACCCGGTTAATGGTCAAAACAGCATCAAGGCTCAGAATGATATTACGGTTAAGTGGGATGAGAGTGCGACTAATGAGAAGAAATTACAACGTATTATCACACAGAAATGGATTGCGAACTTCCCGTTGTCTTGCGAGGCTTGGGCGGAATTTCGTCGTACAGGTTATCCGAAATTATTCCCGAACCGCGTGAATAAGAGTAATGGGGATATTGATACGAATGAACAGGTTCGTCGTTTATTGTATTCCGATAATGAGGATAATACGAATACCGTGGAATATCAAAAAGGTATCGAGCTGCTGAACCAAGAGAATACGGGTTCGATCTCCGGTGATAAAGGTGGCACTCATGTATGGTGGGATAAGGCTGGTGTAGGTAATTTCTAATCGGCATTAATAGGTTTTATTGTTAAATAATATGTAATGAAAGGGCTTCTTCGAGTTTGCGAAGAGGCCCTTCTGAATTTTGTAGTACTTTAGAAGGATAAATCTAAGATTATATGATGAACAGATGTATTTATTTATTTTGTTGGCTTTGTCTGGCTTGCTGGTTAAAGCCCGTATCAGCAGAGGAGCAAGCCTTGTTGGCGATTCCTGAGCCGGGAGAGAAAACCTTGATTCACTCAGATTGGTATGCCCGGAAAGCGAATGAAGTGAAAATGGATGGGAACCGGTTGAGCGCGGCGCCTTTGGATAAAACAGGATGGTTACCGGCCCGTGTGCCAGGCACGGTATTGACTACACTTTTGGAGAACCATATGTATCCGGCTCCCGAGTTCGGCTTGAATAACAATCTGATACCCGATATACATGAGGTCGGCAATGATTTCTATACTTATTGGTTTACTCGTCAGTTTACTATCAATAATTTACCAGAGGGACGTAATGTCTGGTTAAATTTCCGGGGCATTAATTATAAGGCGGAAATCTTTTTAAATGGTAAGCGGATCAATCGAAATACCCATGAGGGCATGTTCTTGAGGAAGATTTTTAATATAACCCCTTATCTTCGTACGGATGCCCCTAATGTATTAGCGGTATTGGTTTATCCACCTACACATGCCGGAAATCCGAATGGCGGACAAGGTGGCGATGGGCAGATCGCCCGGAATAATACGATGCAATATACGCCGGGTTGGGACTGGATACAACCGGTACGTGACCGGAATACGGGTATTTGGGATGAGGTCTCTATTACGACAACCGGGCCGGTATGCCTCTCTTCTCCTTATGTCGTGACCAAGGTACCCGGCGTACGTGATCCGGAAACGAAAACTCAAAGGGAGGCTTTTGTGAATACCTCTGTCGAGCTAGAGAATACCGGGAGCACTTCCTTAAAAGGACTATTGGTTTGTGAGACGAACGGAACCCGCTTAACCCAGCCAGTTACTTTATCGCCATTCGAGAAGAAAACGGTATCCTTGAATCCTTTAGCGGTAAAGAATCCTCGTTTATGGTGGCCTAGCGGTATCGGTGAGCAGCCTTTATATGATATGAACCTCTCTTTTGAGATTGGGAATCAAGTGAGTGACAGGGAACGGCTGCGTTACGGTATCCGGGAGATTACTTCCGATAAATGCCCGGATAACGGGGGACGCCGTTTCTTCGTGAACGGACAGAAAATATACGTCACGGGTGGTAACTATATTAATTCCGATTGGCTGCTTCGTCTTTCTCCGGAACGTTATCGGGATGAGGTACGTTTCCACGCGGAAATGAATCTGCGTATGATCCGTGTATGGGGAGGTGCGTTGGTGGAACGACCGGAATTCTATAACGCCTGTGATGAGTTCGGTATCTTAGTCTTTCAAGATCTGTGGGGCAGTGGTGATTGCAATGGCGCTTGGGAGGACCCGACCAAAATGGATTCCCGAGAACGTCGTTGGGAATATCCCGATAATCATGATTTATTTATCGCCTCCGTGGAAGATCAAGTGAAAATGATCCGTAACCATCCGAGCCTTTGTTTCTGGTGTGGGGCGAATGAATGGCCTTTAGCGAAAGATATCGATCAATGTTTGAGAAAGGAGGTTTTCCCCCGGTTAGATCCGGAACGTCTTTTCGTGAGTTTCTCTACAGATACGTTGTTTACCCGGAATTATTTGGGGGATAATGGGGATGGTCCTTACGGTATACAAGAGCCGGAATGGTTCTTTAGCTTCCGTTCGCATCCGTTTAATCCGGAAGCCGGATCGGTTGGTTCCCCGGAGGTCGAGAGTATGCGGGAGATGATGACGGAACAGGATTTGGCCGGTTTCCCAAGGAAAGGTTTTACTCGTAATTATACGTGGCGCTATCATAAGGATCTGGGCTATGGCGATCATCTGGAGCGATATGGGGAGGTGAAAGATATCGAGACCTATTGTAAGTATGCCCAAGTCGTGAATTATGACCAATATCGTAGTTTTATGGAAGGCTGGGCCTCTCATATGTGGGATTGGTATACGGGTATCTTGATCTGGAAAACCCAGAATCCATGGACATCCTTGCGGGGGCAAATGTATGATTGGTCTCTCGATGTAAATGCTTCCTTGTACGGAACCCGGAAAGGCTGTGAACCTTTACATGCCTATTATAACCCGGTAACCCGTAAGGCGGGATTGTTGAATACGACCCTGAAAGATTATACGGATTTATCGATTATAGCCCGTATTTATAATCTGGAAGGCAAACTGCTTTGGGAGAAAGAGACGAGAGCGAGCTCCAAGGCGAATACGGTACAGGAATTATTGGATATCCCCGTTCCGGAAGGGATCCAAGGCGCTTATTTCTTACGGCTGGCTTTGAATGCGGACGTTCCCAATATTTATTGGCTGACAACCGAGCCGAAAGACTACACCAGCTTATCTCAACTTCCGAAGTCAAGACCGGATATCAAGACCGAGATCAAGAAGGAAGGCTCGAATTTCGTAGGTACAGTCCGTCTGAGCGCTGATTCGCAGATCTCGTTCTTCAACCGTATCAAGGTCTTTGATAAGGAGACAGGCAAACGAATCTTACCGGTACATTATTCGGATAACTATATTACGCTAATGCCGGGTGACCAACAAGAAATAAGCTTGGAGTTCCCTGCTAATCTGCCGGAGGAGCGAATACAAATCGTGGTGGATAGCTACAATTCTCCTTTGCCTTGACGTACGATCTCGAAATTATCCGTCGTGCAATCTATAACCGTAGAGGCTTCCAATCCTCCGAAACCGCCATCGATTACGATATCCACTTGATGCTCGTATTTCTCGTGTATCAATTCCGGATCTGTCGTATATTCGATCACCTCATCCTCGTCACGGATGGACATGGTTAGGATTGGATTTCCCAAGGATTGTACCAATGTACGGGTAATGTTATTGTCCGGTACACGGATTCCGACTTCTTTCCGGTTCTTGTAAATCTTTGGAAGCTCGCTGCTGGTGGGTAAGATAAAGGTGAAAGGACCGGGCAGATGTTTCTTCATCAGTTTGAAAGCGGCGTTGCTTACCTTGGCGTATTCACTAAGATTAGACAGGTCGTAGCAGATGATAGACAGGTTGCTTTTCTGTGGATTAACTCCTTTCATCTGACATATTTTCTCTACCGCACGCACGTTTAACGCATCGCAACCGATCGCGTAAACCGTGTCGGTAGGATAAACGACAAGGCCGCCGTCCTGCAGGACTTTGACGACCTTGTCTATTTCTTTTTGATTCGGATTCTCCGGATAGATTCTCACTAACATATTAGCCGTAGATAATGTGTCCGTTCTCGTCTGTATATTCCTCTAATCCTTTACTATATTGGTTCATGGCCCGGAGGCTCATACCCATGCTTGAGAAACCACCATCGTGGTATAGGTTCTGCATCGTTACCTTGCGGGTAAAGTCGGAGAACATCATTACGCAATAGTCCGCGCATTCGTCAGCGTTGGCGTTACCCAGTGGACTCATTTTGTTAGAAAAGTCCATCAAGTGTTCCATTCCCTTCACGCCACTACCTGCGGTTGTCATTGTCGGGGATTGGGAGATCGTGTTCACACGTACGCCTTTCTCACGGCCATAGATGTAACCGAAACTACGGGCGATAGATTCCAACAGGCTCTTAGCGTCCGCCATATCGTTGTATCCGAAGAACGTGCGCTGGGCGGCCACATAACTTAATGCCACTACGGAACCATTCTCGGCGATAGCGTCTTGTTTCTTAGCTACCTGTAGCATCTTGTGGAAAGAAATAGCGGAGATATCCAACGTCTTTTCCAGCATTCCATAGTCCAGATCATCGTACGTACGTTTCTTGCGTACGTTCGGACTCATACCGATAGAATGTAAAACGAAATCTATTTTACCACCTAATATTTCCACTGACTTCGCAAATACGGTCTCCAGATCCTCTACGCTGGTTGCGTCCGCCGGGATTACCTGCGCATTCAACTTCTCCGCCAAAGCATCTACCTGACCCATACGAACAGCGATAGGCGTATTGCTTAACGTGATAGTCGCACCTTCCTCTACGGCTCTTTCTGCCACTTTCCAGGCGATAGACATATCGTTCAGAGCACCGAAGATAATGCCTCTCTTGCCTTTCAATAAATTATGACTCATACCTCTTGTTTATTAATTACGGCACAAACATACACAAAATGTGCAACATACGCAAATGAATATCATAGCCTGACATTTGAATATGTGCCTTGATATTAAAACAAGGTAGAGCCATTCTTTGTTGGCGGCTACTTCTTATTCCCGGAAATAAACCCTCTTTACCCGAGGCGAGATAGAGGTTAATATCTCATAAGGGATTGTTTTCAGTTTATCCGAAAGTTCGCTCACCGGTAGTTCGTCGCCGAAAATAATTACGGCGTCGCCTTCTTGCGCATGCGTGTCGGTGACGTCGATCATGCAAGCGTCCATGCAGATGTTGCCGATAATCGGACAGCGTTGTCCATTGATCAAGACTTCCCCACCTCCGTTGCTGAAGTGGCGATCCAGTCCGTCGGCGTATCCGATCGGGATGATAGCGATCCGGGAATCACGTTTCACATAACTCATACGGCTATAACCGATCGAATCCCCTGCGGGTACGTTTTGTATTTGTAAGATCGTTGTCTTCAAGGTGCTGACATTCCGTAAGCCTTTTTGTCCGGATGCGCTTACTCCATATAAACCGATACCTAAACGTACCATATCCATTTGATAAGCGGCGAAACGCTCGATTCCCGCAGAGTTTAGGATATGTTTGATTACCTTATACTCTAACCCGCTTTCTAGTTCCCCTGCGGCTTTGGTGAATTTATCCAATTGTTGATGGGTAAAATCATCGAAGACGTACGAGTCGCTTCCGGCTAAATGAGAGAAGACCGAACGGGCGATAACCCCGGATTGCGCTATCAAGCGTTCACAGATCGCCGGGACATCCTCCGGTTGAAACCCTAGGCGATGCATGCCGGTATCGATCTTGATATGGATAGGGTAAGAGGTGATCCCTCTGCGCTCGGTCTCCCGGATCATGGCATCCAATAGGCGGAAGCTATAGACTTCCGGTTCCAGATGGTTCTCGAACAAGACATTGAAACTGCTGAATTCCGGATTCATGACGATAATGGGGATCGAGATGCCTTCTTTACGCAATTCGGCTCCCTCGTCGGCTACCGCCACGGCCAGATAGTCGCAACGATGTTCTTGAAGGGTCTTCGCCAACTCGTAAGAGCCGGCTCCATAACCAAAAGCTTTTACCATACAAACCATCTTAGTCTCCGGCTTTAGCTTGGAACGATACTGATTGAAGTTGTGTACGATCGCGTCCAGATTTACCTCTAGGATCGTCTCATGCACTTTCTTCTCCAACAACTCGGAGATCTGCTCGAAATGGAAATGGCGGGAACCTTTAATCAAGATCAACTCATCCTTGAATTTCTTGAAGGAAGGAGACTTGATAAATTCCTCGGTGGTTGTGTAAAACTCCTTCTCGATCTCGAAGACGGAAGCATATTCCTTTAAGTCGCGGCCGATACCGATGATACGATCTATCTTCTTACGGCGAACCAAATCGGCGACCTTCTTATATAGAGATTTCGGCAAGGTACCCGATTGAAGGATATCGGAGAGGATTAAAGTGCTCTTTAATTGCTTGCCTACCCGGCGGCTTTGTTGGAAATCGAGCGCGATATCCAAGGAGTTGATATCCGAGTTATAGGTATCATTTATCAACAGGCAATTGTTGATACCTTGCTTTACGTCCAATCGCATAGCCACCGGCTCAAGATGCAAGAATTTTGTTACGTCGTTTACGCTGGTGGGTTTTAGGTAAAGCATAACCGCCATACAATGGATCACGTTCTCGATAGAAGCGTCGTCCGTGAACGGAATGGTAACGACCCGGTTGAAGCCCAGTAAAGTACAGTGAATGATCGTCTCAAACTCTTTCTTATCGATAGACTCGATAAACAAAGGAGCCTCGGAGTCCGTACGGCTCCATGCGATCGCTTTATGGGAAAGGCAAGCCGATTCGATACAATTGGCGATAAATAAATCATCCCCATCATAAATAATGGCTTCGCAATCATTGAAAAGCGTCAGCTTCTCCATACATTTCTGATTGGAGGAGAGGAAATTCTCTTGATGAGCCTCCCCGATATTCGTGATGATACCGATCGTGGGGGCGATAATGGGTTGCAGGCGTTCCATCTCGTCCGGTTGTGAGATACCGGCCTCGAAGATGCCCAGTGTATTTTTCTCGCTCATCTGCCATACCGAGAGAGGAACCCCCAACTGGGAGTTGTAGCTCCGGGGCGAACGTACGATGTTGAACTCGTTATGCAACAGTTGATAGAGGAATTCCTTTACGATCGTCTTTCCGTTGCTACCGGTGATGCCGATCACGGGGATATTGAATTGCTTCCTGTGGTGGGTGGCCAGCTTTTGTAAAGCCCGTAACGTATCTTTTACGATCAGGAAGTTCGCATCCTTCATGCTCTCGAACTCCGGTAGCATATCGCTTACCACGAAGTTGCGAACACGAAGTTTATAGAGTTCCTGTATATATCTATGTCCGTCGTTCGTCTTGGTTTTCAAGGCGAAGAAGAGGCTTTTTTCCGGGAAGGAGAGACGACGGCTATCTGTCAACAGCAAACTGACCGTATCGTCAAGCAATTGGTTTGTTTTAGCACCGATAACTCTTGCTATTTCTTTAATTGCGTATTCCATTCTTTTATTTTAGTTTAGACTTTACTATTTCGATCTCTTTTCTGATATCAAAGGAAGGAATTTTCTCGCTAATTCGTTCCATCTTTAACAAAGTTTGAAGTATAAACCGCTTATAGGCCTCGCTATCCGGTTGAAAGGGCTTATGGTTAATAGCTTTTTGAATATCACCCCATTCTTTAAGGATTGCCGAAGTGTCTGTGGATAAGAAATTTTCGATAAAACGTTGCCAAATATAATCAATGGCCAATGGGGAGGGATGGAGCATATCGTCCGCATAGAAACGATAATCCCGGAGCTCGTCCATAAGGATCTCATAAGCGGGGAAGTAGGCGATTCGGTCGGGATAATCTTTCTGTAAGGCGTCCGTGGCTAGCAATAGGGTAGCTTTGCTGAGTTGGTTCTCGTGCGCCCCGTCTTTCCAGTGGCGGATCGGACTTACGGTAAATAAGATTTTCAAGGCGGGATTTTGTTCCCAAAGGGCTAGTAACAGAGGTTTCCAGTCCTCGACGATCTCTTGCGTGGATAATCGTTGCCGGTCGAACATCTTTTCCGGTAGCTTATGGCAATTCGACACGATTCGCCCGTCGCTCTTGAGGCGGTAGACGAAAGCGGTTCCCAACGTGATTACCAACCGGGTCGCTTTTCGCAGGAAATCGGAGGATTCGGATAAGCGGCTGTTTATATGGCCTAGGCATTCTTCTTCCGAGGGAGCGGAGAAACGGCTATGATGGGTAAAACTATGGTATATGCCCTCATGCTGGAATAAATCGCCGGGAGTGAAACGCTCCGGGCGTAGCAGCATCCTCAATCCTTCCGCTACGGAAGCCGGGTTATACAGAGTACCGAATGGGTTTATATCTACGGAGAACTTATTCTCTTCCAGCTTCCGCCCGATATTCTCGGCGAAGCAGGAGCCCATCATCACGACCCGGTCCTCATACGAGAAAGAGAATCGTGCTTTCGGCAACAGGATTCGGGTATAAAGTTCCATATTTACTTTTTCGCAAAAGTAGATATATGTTTACGGAAATGCAAATAAGGAAGGTGTTTTAGGGGAATAATGTAACAATGCCCATTGTAAGGTTGTTAGGATGGGCAGTATAAGGAGCTTACGATGGGCATTGTTGCGACCTTATAATGCCTATTGGCGGAAGGTCGGGAGTGATACTATAAAAGAACGGCGGTAACTTGTTGAGTGTTACCGCCGTTGGTCGTAGCCTTTGCCGGGGCTACGCTTCATCTCCCATCGTTGCCATATATTCTTTCCATAAGGAGTCTATGTCGTAATCATTGCCGAGCGCGTATTTCACGCCACCATCGAACGACCAAGGAATAACTTCTAATGTGCTTCGGTTGAACTTCCGCAGGAAATCCGGGTTTTTGGTTTGCGTAAGCCATGCGAGGAAGAAGCCTGTCGTGCGGTAACCATCCATATAATGGCCGCCTTTGGGACGATCTTCCAAGGTAAAACCGCCGTTTAGGTATCTTACGGCATCCGCCACACCTTCTATCATGGCCCAGAAAGTCTTATTAGTCCCATAGCTACCTATGCCTTGAGGCTCCAATTGGAAACCATGCGTCAGCTCATGGTATAATACGCCACGGGTCTCGTAATCCACTTTCGCGGTGTCGTTATTGGCAAAACTTTTCTCGATCCATTTCGTGCTGTATACGATACTGATGGAAGGGGGCGCTCCGTCTTTCGCGGATACCCCGTCGTATTCCTTTAATGTATAGTGGATCTCCTCGATGCCCGGGATACTATCTTCCGGAGTGAAATAAAGCGTTTCTACGACCTTGCGGGCGTGCTTGGTAATATAAGCTTCCGGATCAGGGATAACGGCGGCATAGATCGCCGAGCCCTTAGCCTCGGGGGAAAGATTCTCGAAATCAATCTTTCCGATGTAATAATTATCCCAAGGAGTAGGGGGAGCTTCCGCTACGGTAGCCGCCTGTTCCTTTTTGCCGGAGCAAGCGATGCAAGTCCACAGCAGGAAAGCACCGCTGATTAATTGTTTATATCTCATAAGTCTCATCTGTTTTTAGGTGAAAATAGGCTAATCTGTCAGTGAATAAGGACGATCCTCTCCGTTGAACAATCGCTTTTTGTTCGGGCTGGAAGTCATCTCGAAAGTGAGCGTTCCGCCGTTCAAGATGTCATCCTGCGTGATGTATCCTTTGGTATAGGGTTTCCCGTTTAGCTTTACCGCTTTTACATAACGGTTCTTGTCGCTGACTTTATCGGCTTTTACCTCGAAAGTCTTACCATTCTCCAAGCGAACCTTCATATATGGAAGGTAGGGAGCGCCTAATACGTATTGATCCGTACCCGGGCAAACCGGATAGAATCCCATGGCGGAAAGGATATACCAAGCGGACATCTGGCCGCAGTCGTCGTTACCGCAAAGGCCGTCGATATTGTTGCGATACATCTTATTCATGATCTCACGTTGCCAGTATTGGGTTTTCCAAGGCTGGCTGGTCCATGTGTATAAGAATGGGATGTGATGGCTGGGTTCGTTGCCGTGTACATAACCTCCTAGTAATCCTTCTTTGGTTACGTCTTCGGTCTCGGCAAAGAACTCATCAGGAAGATGCATCGTGAATAAGGAATCCATTTTAGTGATGAATGCTTGCTCGCCTCCCATCAACTGAATCATACCATTGACATCTTGAGGGACATAGAAGGAATAATTCAAGGCATTTCCCTCGATAAACCCTTCACCGTGCGTGCTTAACAAACTGAAGTCCTCTTTGAATTTACCATTCGTATAACGGGGACGGGCATATCCGATCGAGGTATCGAATACATTCGCGTAATTGGACGCACGCTTTTTATAGGTATCGGCCACGGATCGGTTTCCCGCTAATAAAGCTGTATTATAGATTGTCCAATCATCATAAGCATACTCCAAAGTCAAGGAGCCTGCGCTACCGTTGCGATCTAAAGGAACATAACCTAATTCCATAAACTCTTTGGTTCCCTCATAATACGGAATCGTAGAACTGCTGATCATCGCTTTTAACGCGGCGTCTTTATCAATCGGTAATCCTTTGGCGATAGCATCCGCCAAGACAGAGACGGAGTGATAACCGATCATGCACCAGTTCTCGTTTGCCATATGGCTCCAGATCGGCAAGGCATGATGAACGCTTTGCTCGCAATGTTTCAACATGGATTTGGCGATATCCGTGTTGACTTGTCGGTTGATGATATTGAACAGGGGATGTAGGGCACGATACGTATCCCATACGGAGAATACGGTATAGTTCGTGAATCCGTCCGCTTGATGGATATTATGGTCGAGTCCGCGGTATTGACCGTCAACGTCTGTGTATACGCAAGGATTGATCATCGTGTGATACAAGGAGGTGTAAAGCATAGCCAATTGGTCATCGCTTCCTTTCGCGTCGATGACGGAGAGCGCCTTATTCCAAGTATCGGAGGCTTTGGCGGCTAATTGGTTGAAGTCCGCACCGGAAGCCTCGGCACGTAGATTTTTTAAGGCTCCCTCGGTGCTGACTCCGGAAAGGGCGACTTTCACTTCCAACTCATCAGACATTTTCGGATCGAAATCAAAATAAGCGACGATCTTACGTCCTCCGATATCCGGGAAGTTCTCTTTCATATTGAACTTGGCATAACCGCCCCGATAATTAACTTTCGCTTTCTCTTCGCATCCGTAATGCGTGATCGGTTTGGAGAAAGACATGGCGAAATAAGTATAGTTGGTACGTGCCCAACCGTTTGTAATACGATAGCCGGTTACCAGCGTATCGTTCTCTACGCGAATATTGGTCCAAAGAACTTTGCCGTCATAGTTATAGATCCCGTGAATCATATCAAGGATAATGCGTTGGTTCTCACTGTTCGTAGGGTATGTGTATTTGTGGATGCCGGCCCGTTGGGTAGTGGTTAGTTGCGCCTTTACGCCATAATCGGCGAGCATCACCTCATAGTATCCGGGACGGGATATCTCGGTGTCATGCGAGAAGCGGGAACGGTAACCGCCATCGGGATTCGTGGCTGTACCGGGATTTAGCTTCAACGTTCCGGTGGTAGGCATAATCAAGATGTCTCCTAGGTCGGAGTGGCCGGTACCGCTGAAGTGGGTGTGGCTGAAACCTACGATGCTGCTATCCTTATGTTGATAGCCGGCGCAATACTCGTAGGAGCGAGGTTGGTATTTACCGTCTACGTTGTGCGGTATGGTATCCGTATCCGGACTGAGTTGCACGAGTCCGAAGGGTACGCAAGCGCCCGGGAATGTATGTCCCATTCCATTTGTCCCGATGATCGGGTTTACAAGATCAACTACATTAGTCTGTGCGATCGCTACTGTTGAGCTGGCTGCCAGAAAAAGGCAACACATCGATTTCTTGAGATTTATCATGTCGTATCAATTAGTTAGAAAAGGATGAAACATAAAAGGCCACCTTTGATAGTTCCAAGGATAACCTTTGATAGTGACAAAGGTAACCTTTTATATTTTCAGATCAATAAGTATAGTAGTCCTCTATCATTGTCAAGTGCTAATTTGTTAATAATGGATTTCTACTATACTTAGTTGATATTTAGAACAATGAGTTAGCCTCGTTCGGAGATAAGTTTGCGTTAGCATCCAATTGTCTTTGCGGAATAGGGAAGATATTACGCTTTGGTTCGTTGGATGCAGTCTTGTCCCACCAAGAAGTGGTTACGAACTTGTTGAAACGAACCAAGTCTGTACGGCGGATTCCTTCGAAAGCAAACTCTCTACCTTTTTCGGCCAAGAACTCATCCATGGTCAGAGTAGCGGTCGTATATTTCGCTTTCTCCCAATCCTCTGCCTTGAAAGAACGTTGACGAACGCTGTTGATCATATCTACCACTTCTTGCGTTGCTTTGCCCCCGTTCTTACGCATCAAGGCCTCCGCTTTGTTATAGATAACCTCGGAATAACGGAACATCACCCAGTCGTTGTTCATATCGCCGGTAGTACCCGGTTGGATCTCATACTTGATAGAGCGAGCACCGCTGTTTTCTTCGCCCTCGGTCATGGACTTAATGTAGTTTACGAATACCAAATCCTGCCCATTGTACTCCTCTGAACCTTTCAAAGGCTCTGCGGTCGTGTCGTAGTAGTAATTACCGTTTTCATCTACTTTGCGAGGATATTGCTTACCGATCAAGAAACCCTCAATTTTTCTCAAGTCGTTGTCAGCGAATGAGTCATAAAAGGTAGGTTGCGTCACCAAGCCGTTCCAAGGACCGGATTGCAAATCCCAGCCAGTTTGGTGTGCGTAATGCAACCAACGTTGATACCAGCCCATTCCTTTGGCATATACTTCATCATACACGATTGACCAGATAATCTCGGTAGATCGCTTGTCGTTATCCGCACGGAAAGTGTCGTTCCACTTCTTATCCAATGCGAAACCTCCCTTAGCTAATTCATCGCAAGCAGCGATACAATCATCCCAGCGTGCTTGTCCAGTATAAATTTCCGCATTCAAATAGAGACGAGCCAGTAATGCGTAAGCCCCCCATTTGGATACACGTCCGTAGGTCTCTGTTTTACTCTCTGACAAAGAAGGAATACTCTCGTTTAACTCTTTTTCGATCCAAGCGAATAACTCTGCGCGAGATTTGGAGGAAGGATTGATTTCACCGATTTTCTCGCAAATTGGAGCCGTACCGAACATATCCATCACATACCAATAACAGTAAGCGCGATATACACGCATCTCCGATTGTGCTTGTGCTTTAGACATTGGAACTTGGAGTGCTTCAAAATCTATATTCTCTGTATCTGTAAGGAAGTTGTTAGCATATCCGATACCTTCAAATAATTTTTTCCAAGCATCCACTACTTGACCATCCGTAGGAATCCATTGATGGCGGTGTAAGCGAATCCAGTCTCCATTGTCATAGCCGTGGCGACCTTTTTGAGGCCATGCGGCACAGTCGGAAGATAACTCGTTACATGACCAAGGCGATTGGGCTACTTGCATGGTTCCACAGAAGTGCCCCCATGGACGCATCATGGCGGCCATTACCTCGCCTGCATTGTTGTAATAATTTTCAGCGATTACCGAGCTATGTATTTCCTCTGTCAGGTCCGTACAAGAGGTAAATGCGGTAGCTCCCAGCAATAATGAAATTGCGCATATATTTTTTAAAGCTTTCATTGTATTGTCTTAAATCTATTGTTACTTAATTAGAATCCAAAATTAACGCCAAACGTGAAGGTACGGGTGGTGGGATAAGATCCGCGCTTCTCTATACCTGCTTGTAGTCCTGTTACGTTTACGTCAGGGGTTAAACCTGAGTATCCTGTAATAGTCGCAAGATTGGTGACATTACCATAAATACGTAAGTTGCGCACATATTTATTATTTTTGAAGTTGAATGTATAACCTAGTGTCACGTTATCGATCTTCAAGAAGTTCCCTTTCTCTAGATAATAAGAAGAGAACAATGGTTGCTCTGTTACCTTGTTCTTCAAGGCATCCTTATATACGTTTGTGCCAGACTGATCGATATTGACAGTCGTTCCGAAATAAATAGCACCCTCGTTCAATACGTCATAATCAAACATACCGCGCAGGAAGAAGCTGAAGTCAAAGTTCTTATAGGTAAACGTGTTCTGCAAACCAGCCTTGAATTTCGGCAAACCGTTACCGATAAAGGTACGGTCAGCGTCAGACAGACCTTCCTTTCCGTCTATGTCGCGAAGATTCCAAGTTCCGTCCGGGTTGATGCCATCGCATACATAACCGAAGAATGATGCGATCGGCTGTCCTTCTTGTAGGCGGTAAGCCTTGCCCGGGTTGCCCGGAGAGGGCAGGTCATATTGATCCTCGTAAGAAGATTTGTACACGTCGTTAGACAAAGATGTCAATTTATTATTCTCGTATGAGAACGTGAAATTAGCCGTGTAAGAGAAATCCTTAGTCTTTACGACCTCTGCGTTTAATGCTAATTCTATACCTCTATTTCTCATCGTGCCTACGTTGGTGGTGATCGTGTTGTAGATCAAAGATGGCTGTTGGGCATTGTAGCTACTGATCAAGTCGCGAGTCGTACGACTATACCAATCGATCGTACCATTTAGGCGTCCACCTAGCAAGCCGAAGTCGAAACCTACGTTCAAGGATTCATTCTTCTCCCATTTCAAATCTGGATTCGGGTTGATATTCGGACCGTAAGTGGCGGTTAGCCATGAACCGGTGTAAGCGTTCCAAGCTCCAGCGCCTGTACCGTAGGTAGCGAGAGACATATACGGATCGGTAGGCAAACTACCCGTGATACCGAAACCGGCACGGAATTTCAATACGTCGAACACTTCTTGGCTCTCCATGAAGTCCTCACGAGAGATCATCCAGCCTGCGCTGACAGAGGGGAACCAAGCCCATTTGTTGTTCGCTCCGAACTTCGTGGAACCTTCACGGCGGATAGAGGCGCTGGCCATGTATTTACCGTCGTAATTATAGTTGGCGCGGGCGAAGAAGGCGATCAGTTTGCTGGTCTCTTTTTTACTCTTCATCTCGGCCTTACCATCTTTTAGGTAACCGCCGGCTTCTAGGTTATTGGTACCGAATACGTCCGTCAAGAAGTTCTTGTTCTCGGCGCTGAATTGCTCGTATTCAAAATCTTGGTAACTGTATCCCAGCAAACCGGTAATATTGTGTACGCCGTTGATGGAAGTATTGTAGTTTGCTGTCCATTCAGTGGTACGGTTGGTATTCTGATAATATTCTTTTTTGGCGCGTCCGTTTGTACCGTCTTTATGTTGGCTATATTCCTCACGCATACTATAATCGTTAGTTAACGCATCGTTCTTCTCCATAGCGAAGAAAGCGGCGGCTGTCAAACCGGGGATAATCTCATATTGAGCCTTGAAGTTCGCCAATAAATTCTTGAATTCCTTTTTCTTGGTACGCTGGTATATGCGGGCTACCGGGTTGAAATCTTCGTAACCGCTGTAAGTTTCCCAGAAGGAGCCGTCTTCCTTATAAATAGGCATCGTCGGGTTGATACGGATAGCCTGGTATAATATGCCGTAATTAGGGATATCTCCTACCTTATCCACATCATCGGAAACTGCGTCCACTTTCACGAAAGAGTTTGCTAGATTGAAAGAAAGCTGTAGTTTATCATCAAACGCACGGTGGTTCACGGCGATAGAGCCATTGATCGTTTCACGGCTGGTGTTACGGATCATACCATCATTCTTTTTGTAATTTAAAGAAGCGCGATAGTTTGTCTTACCATTACCACCTGTAGCGGTCAAGTTGTGTACATGGGTGAAATTACTCTTATTCAATAAAGCGTCGTAATGGTTATCCCGTCCACCAAAGTCGCGGATATTGGCGTTGTTAGTTTCTTTGCCATAAGCGACGAACTCGTCTCCATTTAAGATTTCCGGTCGTTTATAAACCGCCTCGTGCATGATATATCCTGAGTAATCCACTTGAGTAGTTCCGGCTTGCGGACGTCTCGTGGAGACGATGATCACACCGTTATTACCCCGGGTTCCGTAGATAGCGGCTGCGGAACCGTCTTTCAATACGTCGATCGCCTCGATATCCTCGGGTGCGATAGCGTTCAAAGAAGTCATATTACCCGGCATACCGTCAATAATAACGAGAGGCTCATTGCTACCTTTCAGAGATGAGGCACCACGCATCTGTACTTTTACCTCGCCATTAGGGTCGGTGCTACCACGTGATACAGTCAGACCAGCTACACGTCCTTCCACCAATTGCATCGGGTTCACTACCGGTGCCTTGTTAAAGTCGGATGCTTTCACGCTGGTAACGGATGAGGTGATCTCACCTTTCTTTTGGGAACCGTAGCCAACGACTACTACCTCGTCTAGTGTCTCAGAGTCTTCAGCTAAGACTATGTTCAATGTTTTTTGCCCGGTATAACGAACTTCTTGGGGTTTGAAGCCGATGAAGGAAAATACCAATGTGCTGTTATCCGGCACATCCAAGGTGAAATTTCCGTCAAAGTCCGAAGCTGTTCCGTTCGTGGTTCCTTTCACAACAATACTAACGCCAATCAGAGGTTCACCCTTTTGGTCTTTTACTACACCTTTAATGGTTGAACTTTGCTGTGCGATCTGATGAATCTCCATGTTTCCCATTTCAGGAACAGTAGAATCTCCGGCCGCATAAGAGGACTGAAACATTAAAGATAAACAAAGTAACAAAGAGGTTCGTCCACCTAATAAAGTCAGGCATTTCCTCGTCTTACCTTCACTCTTTTTTTCCATAAAAACATTAAATTAAAAGTTAATAATGTGCTTCCCGAAGGAAGAATACACACAAGCGGTTTGCTTTGCTATTCGACAGCAATATTAATAGGTCTTAACGAATTGAAGAGTGCTTTGAAATGCCAAAGAAGTGTCATGAAATGCATATAGCAGATTATGATACTCTTTTGGTAGATTATGACACTATTTAGGAATCAATGATTTATGCCTCTTTTGTGCGGTATTCCTTAGGTGTCATGTTATATTTACGGGCAAATTCCCTATAGAAGTATGATTTGTTAGAAATTCCTACATTATAAATAATTTCCTGAACGCTCATGTTGGTATTCACGAGTAATTGCGCTGCATAGTTTAACCTATAATCCTTTATAAAATCACTCGGCGTCATAGTAGATATTTTCTTGAAACGACGATATAAGATGCGAGTGTTTATATTCAATGCGTCCGCTACCAGCTCGGGACCGAGTCCTTCCTTGCTGACATTTTCTTTGATGATAGAGGTTACGGTGTCAAGGAATTCCTTGTCTTCTTGATGTAATAATTGCCCTTCCGTATATTGATAAGCACTTTCCGGAGAATAGAAATACTCTTTTAATTCTCTTTGGTTAGTCATCAATCGATTCACGACGGATAGGAGAACTGTTGGCGAGAAAGGCTTGGTTAGATAGGCATCCGCTCCGATATTAAGTCCTGCCGCTTGCTCTTGGTCTGATATTTTAGCAGAGATGATAATAAGCGGGATATGGCGGGTATATTTATTTTCTTTGATAAGCGAGATCAATTCTAATCCGTCCATATTAGGCATCATGATATCGGTGATGATAAGGGACGGAGTGTATTGTTTGAGGAATTCCAGAGCCTTTTCCGCATTATAAGCTTCTTGAACCTGATATTCGGAAGAGAGGGTTTCCGTGATTAACCAGACGATGTCTTTATGATCGTCGATAACGAGTATCATCGGTTTATCTTCCGTCTCTTTTTGTGCCGTATGTGAGATTTGCGGCTCTTGTATATCCGTGTTTGGGGAAGGAAGCGATACGGGAATCTCTTCGTCTATCGTGTTGTCTGAGGTCTCCTCTACGATGCCAAAAGGTAAGGTAACTGTAAATTCAGCATATTGGCCGACCTCACTCTCTATGTCGATTTTACCACCTAAGGATTGTACGAGGCTGTGACAGATAAATAAGCCGAGGCCATTCCGTGTCGTATTTTGCCTGTTATCATCGTTATCCATCGTGCCAAGGATACGATATCGGTCGAAAATATTTTGCATGTCTGCCTCCTCGATTCCTTTGCCGGTGTTGTAAACTTTAAGGACGAGGAAGTTCTCCTCCTCATGTAAGGAGATACGAACCGTGCCCCCGTCTTCCGTATACTTAAATGCGTTGGAAATCAGATTTGCTAGGATCTTCTTGAAATAGACGGAATCCGTATTCCAATAAAGCTCTTTGGGAGCATCGATCTTGAATTGGATTTGGTGTTGCTCGGATAGTGGGTAAAACCATTCGAATTGAGTTCGCAAAAGAGAGGATACGGATACTCTCCGGATGTGCGTATGACTGAATCCTGCGTCTTCCGCTTTTCGGAAATCAAGGATTTCTTGGATAAGTCCGTTCAGTTCCTCTACATTTTCCCGGAGGACTGAAGTGTATTTTTCTAATGTCTTGTCTTTTGAGGTGGCGGCATAGGCTTGGATATAATTCTCCACGCCATTGATCAAGGTAAGCGGGGTGCATAGCTCATGCGTAATGTGGGTAAAGAAATTCAGCTTGGACTCGTATAGCTTCTCTTTTTGCTCCTCCTTGATCTTGTCTGCGATCTGCTTCTGTTTCTTTAGTATTTGGTGATGGATACGATAGGTGGCGATGATGAGCAAAACTGTACCGATAAAAAGATACGTGAAAATGGCTAACGAGCTTAGATAAATAGGAGGTAATACCTTGATAGGTAGAGTGTATTCTTTTGCTGACGAATCAATGACATCGTTGCGATAACGGACTTTCAGCAAATATTCCCCGTACGGTAGGTTCATGAAAGTTACCTTGTTTGTCTTTTGCAATTTTTCCCAAGAGGAATTATAGTTGACCAACTGATACGAATACTCGTAATTCTCCCCGTTGATGTAATCCGGAGCGACGAACGCAATCGTTAACGATTGCACATCAGCCGGAACCGTTACACCGTTCCGGCTGATGTCCTTATATAATGGAAGGATTTGTTTATCCATTTGCAACTCGAAGAAACTTAATTCGGGTTGATAGGTATGCTCCGGCTCCGTTTGTTTATTTACCCAGACTAATCCGTTGATGCCTCCAAAGAATAAACGCTCGGAGTATGGGCATTTCCAATAAGCGTCATCAGAGAATTCCGTGACGCTAAAGTAAGGCTGATGATAATTATGGAAAAAGTTGTTCCGGGGATTATATTTGGTGAGACCTTTATTGGTACTAAGCCAGATACAGCTATCGTTCCCCTCATGGATACCATGGATCATGTCGTTTACGATCCCGTCGCTTTTATCGAATTGGCGTAAACGCATCTTTCCCCCTCTGAATTTAATCCGGGTGAGACCGGAGCTGGCGCCTGCATAAAACGTGGAATCTTCGGTCTGGCATACGGAAAGCACATCTCCAATGGCCGGGTTTCTTAAATTGTTGGTTTGCAGGAATTCATATCCTTGATTGAAAATATTGAAACGAATGACTCCGTAACCGCCACGGCTCCCGAGGAACAGGGTAGAGTCGTTGTCATATACCATCGATTGGATTTCTTTACAGATGTTCTTTCCGTTTTTTAACGGGAAGGTTTGTACCTTCCCGATTGTAGGTACGGCTTTATCTATATGTAAGGTAACCTTTTGCAATCCGTTACCCGTTGTCGCTAGCCATAATGTGGAATCATCTACCTCGCAAATAGAGTGGACATAGCGTAGAGGGGTGGTGTCTTCTCGTTGCGGTATCGTTTTTATTCGTTTCTCTTTATACGAATAATAGGTCAGTCCCGGGCCTTCCGTGCCAATCCAGATACATGGATGGTACTCGCTTTTTTGGAAGCAATACACACGGTTGCTGGATAGGCCGTCGGCGGTGGTAAAATGCGTGATAGCGCTTTGTGGGATCATCTTTTTGTTATGGTAAGTGTCATACGCTTGTATCCGGACAATACCGTCTCCTTTTGTCCCGAGCCAAAGGGATTGATCATCGTCTGTATATAAAGAACGTATGGGGTTCTGTATATTAATCGGTAAATCCTTGAGTAAGATAGAGCCGAAAAGATCGGGTTTGTCATAAAACATCCGTATACCTTGCCCGTCTGTTCCCAACCAGAGAATCTCCTGCCTTTTATCGTTCATTAGGCAAAAGATACCGATGCCCATATTTATCGTGTTTTCCGGTTGGCTTAGGTCTAGAATATTGCCGTTACGGAAAACGATATACACATTGGATTGGAAGGTGCATATCTTGATGATGTTACCATATTGTTTTGTCATTTCAGGCAGATCGAACAGGAATTCTTTCCCCTTTCCGTCTACATGCTGTCGATATAATTTATTGTCGGTATCTACTATGAAAATATGATTATTCTCGTAAAATGCGGATAAGATCGGTTTATTATGGAATTGGCGTTCTTCCGATAGCAAATTAAAAGTAGTATCGGAGAAATCCGGAGTCAACTTTTTCAGTATGCCCGAGGCTAATAATAAATAAAAATGTCCGTCCGTCCCGGCGAATAAGGTACGTACGGTTTGAGGGCCTACTCCTTCTCTCGGCAGGTCCCGGAACCCATCGCTAGATGGGGTGTAGCAAGAGATTCTGTTTTCCTTACAAATAGCGAGCGTGATGCCGGATGAATCGGAGGCCAATAGATCGCATTCCATGTATCCGGGGAAAGACTCGGTGACTTTCCGTTCTTTTAGTGAGAATTTATTGATACCTAAAGAGGTTGATATCCATAAAAAGCCGGGTTCTGCGTCGGATATTTTGTGAATGATATTACTACAAAGAGAGTTTTTGTTATTTAATTCGAAACGATATACATACGTATCTTTTCCGTTGTATAAGTTAAGTCCGTCGTAAGTCCCGATCCACAAATAGCCATCCGGATCTTGATGCATGCAAATAATAGCGTTATTTGAGAGATCAACCATAGAAGTTTTATGCAATACGGTTGAGGCAAATAGGTCTGTTTGCGTGATCAATATAAGGAAACTGGTTAACGCTAGAATAAGCCTTGTGAATCTCATGTATTTAAGATTTAGTGTTTGTTTTCAGCGCAAAGATAATATCTTTATGAACGAACAGAAAAGAATTCACTTTTTTGTTTACTTTTGCAAAAAGCAGGGCTTTCGTATAAATTAGAATGTCTGACGTATGATAATACGAAATAAAGTAAGTGACAGATGGAACAATGTGAAGAGAATTCTCAAGAAAATGACGATGTGATAATAGAGAAAGAAATTTCTAAATTAATAGAAGAACAGCGTTTATTTACGGAGAGTATATATGCTTGTCTGCCGGTGGGTATTGAAATTTATGACGCACATGGTGTGCTGCGTAGTATAAACGACCATGCGTTGAGGATGTATGGTGTGGATGACCGGACATCGGTGGTGAATATAGTCAATCTTTACAAAAGTCCATTTGTTGATTCAGAACTTTTAGCTCGGATACAATCGGGTGAAGATATTTCCTTGGAGTTTGAGTATGATTTTGATCGGGTTAATAAGGATGCATATTATTCTTCCCATAATAAAGATACGATGATCTATGGGGTTAAAGTTATCCCGATATGGAGTAGAAAAAAACATCTTATCGGACATATATTACTCGCAAATGATATGACTTCCGTGAAAGAGGTGGAATTCCGTACGGAAGAAAGCAAGAAAAATCTGGAGATGGCCAAGAAAGCGCAGGATCTGATCGCAAAACGTGATCTGGCCATGAAAGTCAGTAATATTGTTCATTGGGATTTTGATGTAAATTCCCAGAAATTCGAATCTTATAATGATCCGATCAACGATTACGTTTCAGATCGGTTATTGACCGTTTCGGAGTATATGGATGTTATATACCCCGAGGACCGGTCTGTTTTTTACGACGCAATGCAATCCCTGATAGCTGGAAAGAATGTCACCATCAATTTTACCTGTCGCATACAAACCAAGTATGATGAGACTTGGCAGTATTGTGATTTTATGGGTGTCCCTTTCGATCAAGATGAAAATGGAGATATAATACGCTATACGGGATTCAGGCAAAACATTCCTAAGATCCAGCAATTGAATCGGGAACTTAAAGAAAGAAATTACAAGATAGAGCTTTCTTTCAAGACGGTTGGTATGTCGTATTGGGGTTTTGATGTAAAAAGCCTGAAATTCAGTGCTTTTAATGATCCTATCAATGATTTTTATTCGGAAAAGACAATCACTCCCGAGGATTATTTGAACGCTACACATCCGGATGATGTGGTTTTTGTGCGGAAATATATGGAGCATATGTTCCGGGGCATAGATAAAGATTTCAACGTTAAATATCGTTCCAAAACCAAATGGGATGACGAGTGGCAGACCTTATTGGTTACTGGAATCCAGGTTGAAAGAGATAAAGAAGGCCATGTGACTCGCTATACCGGTATTACGATCAATAATACGAAGTGGGAGAAGATGATTCAGCAGTTGAAGGAATTAAAGGAGAAAGCGGAACTTTCGGATCGTCTCAAGTCTGCGTTTCTCGCTAATATGAGTCACGAGATACGTACCCCGTTAAACGCTATTGTTGGTTTTTCAGAGTTAATGGTAACTTGTGATGATCCGGAAGAAAAAAAAGAATATATAAATATCATCCAATCCAATAATGAGTTGTTATTGCGATTGATCAACGATATCCTTGATCTTTCCAAGATAGAGTCAGGCATAATTGAACGTAGGAAGGAGAATTTCAATCTGGCTAAGGTTTGTAATGAGTTATTTGTTACGATTCAGGCGAAGATGACAAATCCGAATGTCGAGTTACGTTTAGATGGTCCCAACTCGGAGTGCTGGGTACTTTTGGATAGAAACCGGCTTAAGCAAGTATGGATGAATTTCCTCACTAATGCGGTAAAATGCACCAAATCCGGATATATTAAAATGGGATATGGTATTGAAAGGGAAGGTCTTCGTATCTATGTTGAGGATACGGGAATCGGTATACCGGATGATTTGCATGACAAAGTATTTACCCGTTTTGAGAAATTGAATGAGTTCTCGCAGGGTACCGGACTTGGCTTGACGATCTCCAGAGCTATCGTAGAAGCGGCAGGGGGAGAAGTGGGCTTCACTTCAAAACTTGGTGTCGGATCTACTTTTTGGGCATGGTTGCCTCTTCGCCCTTAGGGCTGACTCCCCATTTATTGGTAATGTCCTTTTAAAATAGTGAAGGATGAGAAGCTTTTTTATCGCAATTTATAGGGATTTTAGAACTGGTGTAGCATATGTGACAGAAATATGACGATAATTCTCCTACCTTTGCGGCGGTAAAAATGTGGTATTAGATAAGATTGTTTATGAAATTTGAGAATGAGTGCTGGGATCACTTTAAGGGTGAGACCTGGAAAAGAGAGATCAATGTAAGAGATTTTATCCAGAGTAACTATACGCCTTATGAAGGGGATGATTCCTTTTTAGTCGCTTCTTCCGAGAAGACCCGTAAGGTCTGGAACAAGCTGACCGAGATGTTTAAGGTCGAGAGGGAAAAGGGAGTTTATGACGCCGAGACAAAATTACCTCAAGGGATCGATGTATATGGCCCGGGCTATATTGATAAGGAGAATGAGGTTATCGTTGGGTTACAAACCGATGCTCCGCTGAAACGTGGTATCTTCCCGAAGGGCGGTATCCGTATGGTCGAGAATAGCTTGGAAGCTTATGGTTATCATTTGGACCCGATGACGAAAGAGATCTTCACGAAGTACCGTAAAACTCATAACGAGGGCGTTTTCTCCGCATATACGGAAGAGATGATTGCCGCACGTCGTTCGGCTATTATCACCGGTCTGCCCGACGCGTATGGTAGAGGACGTATTATTGGTGACTATCGTCGTGTCGCTTTATATGGTACGGCAATCTTGATCGAGGAGAAAAAGCGTTTCTTGAATCGTTTGGATATCCAAGAGATCACGGAAGAGATCATCCAGAGCCGTGAGGAGATTTCCGAACAGATCAAGGCTTTGAAAGCGTTCGAGAAAATGTGCGCTAGCTATGGCTTTGATGTGACTCGTCCGGCACAAAACGCTCGTGAGGCGGTTCAGTTTGTGTACTTAGCTTATCTGGCGGCGGTAAAAGACCAAGATGGCGCGGCGATGTCTATCGGACGTACTTCTACGTTTTTGGATATTTATATCGAGAAAGACATCCGTGAGGGTAAGTTGACCGAAGAGGAGGCGCAAGAATTGGTAGACCAGCTGATCATCAAGTTGCGTATCGTTCGTTTCTTACGTACGCCGGAATACAATGATTTGTTCTCCGGTGATCCGGTTTGGGTAACAGAGTCCTTGGGCGGCCAAGGAGTGGATGGCCGTTCTTTGGTAACAAGAACTTCCTATCGTTATCTCCATACATTATATAATCTAGGTCCGGCACCAGAACCCAATTTGACAGTTCTGTGGTTTAAGAACGCTCCCGAGAACTGGAAACGCTTCTGTGCCAAGGTCTCTATCGATACATCGGCTATCCAATATGAGAACGACGATTTGATGCGTCCGGATTATGGAGATGATTATGGTATCGCTTGTTGCGTTTCTCCTATGAAGATCGGTAAGCAGATGCAGTTCTTCGGAGCCCGTGCGAATTTGGCGAAATGTTTATTATATGCGATCAACGGAGGACGGGATGAGCGCAGCGGCGTACAGGTAGCCCCGATGTTCGAGCCGGTTCGCGGCGAGTATCTGGAATACGATGAGGTGATGGCTAAGTATGAGCAAATGATGCGCTGGTTGGCGAAAGTGTATGTGAACGCCTTGAAGATAATCCATTATATGCATGATAAATACGCATATGAGGCATTCGAGATGTCGCTTCACGATGGAGATGTAGAGCGTATCCGTGCGACAGGTATCGCCGGTCTTTCTATCGTTGCCGATTCGTTGGCTGCTATCCGTGATACGAAAGTACGTGTGATCCGTGACGAGCGTGGCTTGGCGGTTGATTTCGAACGTGAGGGCGAATATGTTCCTTTCGGTAATAACGACGATCGTACGGATAGTATCGCTGTAGAGATCACCGAGAAGTTCATGGAATATTTGCGTCAGCACGAGACCTATCGCCATGCGAAACCTACGCAGTCCATCCTTACGATCACCTCTAATGTGGTATATGGTAAGAAGACTGGTACGACACCGGATGGCCGTATCGGTGGAACTCCTTTCGCTCCGGGCGCGAACCCTATGAACGGTCGTGATACGAAAGGTGCTATCGCTGCGCTAGCTTCGGTAGCGAAGCTTCCATTCCAGCATGCGCACGACGGTATCTCTTATACTTTCGCTGTTTCTCCGGCTACGTTGGGAAAGGAGCGTGAAGTGCAGATCAATAATCTGGTTAGCTTATTGGATGGCTATTTTACTCCGGATGGAGGTCAGCATCTGAATGTTAACGTATTTGATAAGGATTTGTTGATCGACGCTATGGAACATCCTGAGAAATATCCGCAACTTACGATCCGTGTATCCGGATATGCGGTAAACTTCGTGAAACTGACTCGTGAACAACAGTTGGATGTTATTTCAAGAACCATTAACCATTCACTGTAAGTGATAAAAGGTAAGATACATTCATTAGAGAGTTTCGGGACCGTAGATGGTCCCGGAATTCGCTTTGTCGTTTTTATGCAGGGCTGCCCGTTGCGTTGCCTGTATTGCCATAACCCGGATACTTGGAACCCGAAAGGGAAGGTGAAATATCAGATGACTCCCGGCGAGCTATTGACGGAAGTCTTACGGTATAAGAGTTTTATCGCCCGTGGGGGGGTGACTGTTACCGGTGGGGAACCTTTATTGCAACCTGAGTTTCTGAAAGAGTTTTTCCGTTTGTGCCAAGAGCAAGGTCTTCACACAGCTTTGGACACATCTGGTTTCGTATGTACCTCAAAAGCTTGGGAAGTCTTGGATTATGCGGACTTAGTGTTATTGGACATCAAAACCTTAAACCCGGATTTACATCCGTTACTGGCGGGTGTCAAGCAGGATAATACGCTTCTGTTCTTGGATGAATTGGAGAGACGTGGCATAGATACTTGGATTCGCCATGTTATTGTCCCCGGATATACGGATAATGACGAGTGGCTGGAGGCGTTAGCTCGGTATGTCAGTTCATATAAAGTGGTTCGCAAAGTGGAATTATTGCCTTATCATACGATGGGAACCTATAAATATGAGCAATTAGGTCTCGATTATCCGTTAAAGGGGGTGGAACCCTTATCAAAAGAACGTTTAGATAATGCGAAAGCGATATTCTCTCGCTACAAACCAGAAAATAACAAGGCCTGATCTCTCGATCAAGCCTTGCGATTATGCAACAGCTAATCAGGGAAAACAATCTAATCCGATTAGCTTTTAAACGATAGTAATAATTTTTTGCCTAGACTAACCTTGACTATTTAATATGTGTTTGTTTTGTTATATGCAACAAATATCTATTTTTGTAAGGAGATAAAAAATGATATAGATCAGAAAATGATGAATAGTATGAAGACACCACAAGAAATAGCCGAAATGATATCCAAACGTTTTTATCCATTACCCGATGCGGATTTGGATTCTCTGGCCTCGATCATAGAATCAAGTAAGGCTGCGAAAGGAGAATTATTGTTGGATAACGGACAAATATCTAAATATTTATATTATGTGGAATCGGGATTATTACGCCAGTTTTACTATAAGAATAAACGTGATATTACCGAGCATTTCTCCTGTGAGGGAAATATCGTTATTTGTATAGCCAGCACATTCCAAAGAGAACCGACGCGTTTATTAATCGAGGCATTGGAACCGACGGTTTATCACCGGATCTCTTTTTCGGAATTTAGCGATTTATTGAAAACATCTTTAGCTATTAATAGATTGTACCAGAAAATACTGGAGTGGGCTTTGATGCTTTCGCAAGAGAAAGCGGACTCTTGGCGTTTTGAGTCGGCAAGAAAACGTTATCTGCGTTTTCAACAGGAATATCCGGAAGCAGCGAAACGTGCTTCTGTCAATCATATCGCCTCGTATTTATTGATGACACCCGAATCTTTGAGCCGGGTGCGGGCGGGAGTGTTGTAGTCTCTACCTACATTCAGGTATTATTGAGGTGAAAATAGCAATTTGTGGTGATTTCACGGTTCAAGTAATCCATCTATATTTGCGTCAGTTTAAAAAACGTAGAAGCAATGAAAATAGAAAAGATTACAGGACGTGAGATCCTAGATTCAAGAGGTAACCCGACAGTAGAGGTTGATATTTTACTAGAGTCCGGCGTTATGGGCCGTGCGTCTGTGCCTTCCGGTGCGTCCACCGGCGAGAACGAGGCTTTGGAGTTGCGTGATGGCGATAAGAAGCGTTATGGTGGTAAAGGCGTATTGAAAGCGGTTGAGAATATCAATACGATTATCGCTCCGGCATTGAAGGGGATGTCTGCCTTGGATCAGATAGGTATCGATCATGCGATGTTGGCTTTGGACGGTACGAAAACTAAATCGAAACTAGGTGCGAACGCTATCCTTGGCGTTTCTTTAGCTGTAGCGAAAGCTGCCGCAAATTATTTGGATATTCCTTTATATAGATATATTGGTGGAACGAATACCTACGTGATGCCTGTTCCGATGATGAATATAATCAATGGCGGTTCGCATAGCGACGCTCCGATCGCTTTCCAAGAGTTTATGATTCGTCCGGTAGGTGCCGCTTCTTTCAAGGAAGGCTTACGTATGGGCGCTGAGGTATTCCATGCGTTGAAAAAGGTATTGCACGATCGTGGGTTAAGTACCGCTGTTGGTGATGAGGGTGGTTTCGCCCCGAATTTGGAAGGTACGGAAGATGCCTTGAACTCAATTATCGCCGCTATCAAGGCGGCTGGTTATGAACCGGGCAAGGATGTGATGATCGGTATGGATTGCGCTTCTTCTGAGTTTTATAAGGATGGAATCTACGATTACACGAAGTTTGAAGGAGAAAAAGGAGTGAAACGTACTTCCGACGAACAAGTGGATTATCTGGAAAAGCTGATCAACGAATACCCGATCGATTCCATTGAGGATGGTATGAGTGAGAATGATTGGGCTGGTTGGAAGAAACTGACAGATCGTATTGGTAACCATTGCCAATTAGTCGGAGATGATTTGTTCGTGACAAATGTAGAGTTCCTTTCAAGGGGTATTAAAGAAGGTTGCGGTAACTCAATCTTGATCAAGGTAAATCAGATCGGTTCCTTGACGGAGACACTGAACGCTATCGAGATGGCTCACCGTCATGGATACACGACCGTTACTTCACACCGTTCCGGTGAGACGGAAGACGCTACGATCGCCGATATCGCTGTCGCTACCAATAGCGGACAGATCAAGACGGGATCATTAAGTCGTTCGGACCGTATGGCTAAATATAACCAGCTGCTTCGTATCGAGGAGGAATTGGGAGACCGTGCCGTATACGGATACAAAAGAATCAATTAAGTATATAAAGTAAATTATAATCGCTAATTATGTAGTAATCCAAAACCCAAGATATTGAAGGGCTTATCCGTGAGGATAGGCCCTTTTTATTGATTGATAAAGTATTATCTATAACCTCATAAAATATATCGATTAGAAAAATTGTTTTAATGAATAAATATGTTATATTTTTGTATCGGAAATAAAAACAAATAGTATTCATTTAAAAATAGGAACAAGTATGGAACCGATTATTAATTCTCAACTTCCGGAGTTTAAAGTACAAGCTTTTCAAAATGGTAATTTCAAGACTGTAACCAACGAGGACGTCTTGGGTAAGTGGGCTATCTTTTTCTTCTACCCGGCCGATTTTACATTTGTTTGTCCAACAGAGTTGGTCGATATGGCTGAGAAGTATGAGCAGTTTAAATCAATGGGAGTAGAAATTTACTCTGTAAGTACAGACTCTCATTTTGTACATAAAGCTTGGCATGACGCTTCCGAGACTATCCGTAAGATCCAATATCCGATGTTGGCGGATCCCACTGGAGCACTGAGTCGTGCGTTTGGTGTGATGATTGAGGAAGAGGGTATGGCATACCGTGGCACTTTCTTGGTAAATCCGGAAGGAAAGATCAAAGTGGCCGAGATTCATGATAACAATATCGGTCGTGACGCTTCCGAGTTACTTCGTAAAGTTGAAGCCGCTCAGTTTGTCGCTTCACATGATGGTGAGGTTTGTCCCGCTAAATGGAAGAAAGGGGAGGCTACCTTGAAACCTAGCATTGACTTGGTAGGGAAAATCTAAATAATTAAGAGTATAGATCGTGTTAGAATCAACATTAAAAGAACAATTGAAAGGTATATTCGCAGGGTTAAATGCGAATTATACCTTTGATATATCGATCTCTCCTGCGTATGAAAGTAGACAGGAATTGTTGGATTTATTAGGTGATGTTGCCTCTTGTTCGGATAAAATATCTATGCAAGTATCTGATGGGGAGGGATTGGAATTCATTTTGTTAAAGGATGGAGCGAAAACGGGGATTAAGTTTCGTGGAGTACCTAATGGACACGAGTTTACTTCCTTACTGTTGGCGATCTTGAATTCAGATGGGAAAGGCAAGAATTTTCCGGACGAGAGCATTTGTAATCGTGTTAAAGCCTTGAATGGCCCGATACATCTGACGACCTATGTCTCTTTGACTTGTACGAATTGCCCGGATGTGGTACAGGCATTAAACGCTATGACGACTTTAAATCCTCAGATCCATCATGAGATGGTAGATGGGGCTATCAATCAAGCGGAAGTTGATGCCTTGAAGATACAAGGCGTCCCCTCTGTCTTTGCGGATGGAAAACTGATCCATGTAGGACGTGGGGAATTCGGAGAATTGTTATCGAAGCTGGAAGCTCAGTATGGAATCAATGAGAGCCTAACGGAGAAGACGGTAAAACGATATGACGTGGTTGTGGTCGGTGGGGGTCCGGCTGGTGCTTCTGCCGCTATTTATTCCGCACGAAAGGGGCTGAGTGTCGCTGTCGTGGCGGAGCGTATCGGCGGGCAGGTGAAGGAGACGGTAGGAATTGAGAATCTGATTTCAGTTCCGGAGACAACAGGTACCCAGTTGGCTGACAATCTGCGCTTGCATATGCGGCAATATCCGATTGACCTGCTGGAGCATCGTCGTATAGAGAAGGTAACGATAGAAGGAAACGAGAAGGTTTTATCTACGGCTGGAGGTGAGATATTCAAGGCTCCGGCGGTTATTGTCGCTACGGGCGCTAGCTGGCGTAAATTGAATGTACCGGGTGAGGCAGAGTATATAGGGCGTGGAGTGGCTTTTTGTCCTCATTGCGACGGTCCGTTTTATAAGGGAAAACATGTTGCCGTGGTTGGCGGTGGAAATTCCGGTATCGAGGCGGCTATTGATTTGGCGGGGATCTGTTCGAAAGTAACCGTTTTGGAGTTTATGGATGAGTTAAAAGCGGATCAAGTCTTGCAAGAGAAAGCGAAGAGTTTGCCGAATGTCGAGATCTTTGTTAGTTCACAAACAACCGAGGTGGTTGGAAATGGCGACAAGGTAACCGGTATCCGTACAAAGGATCGTAAGACAGGGGAAGAGCGTGTTATTCATTTAGACGGTATTTTTGTTCAAATCGGCTTAGCCGCTAATAGTGGTGTCTTTAAGGAGATTGTCGAAACAAATCGTCCCGGTGAGATCGTGATTGACGCACATTGCCGGACGAATGTCCCGGGTATTTATGCAGCGGGCGACGTTTCCACCGTACCCTTTAAGCAAATCATTATTTCTATGGGAGAAGGAGCCAAAGCGGCCCTTTCGGCCTTTGAAGATCGGGTACGTGGCGTACTTGATTGAGGAAAGTACCTACAAATAGGTAATTTTTGAACAGCGTATCTTTTTTATCGGTTATATTACTATATTTGCGATCGAGAGAAAAGAGATGGATAGATTAAGAAAATATCTGAGGATATTACTCCCTGCGCTGTTCATAGCCTATTTGGGATGTATTATTGCGTTTACTCACGTTCATATTGTCAACGGGGTAACGATCGTCCATTCTCACCCGTTTCATAAAACGGACGATGGTCGTCCGGACCATGAACATGGCTACGCCGAGTTTCAGTTGCTTCATCAGTTATCTGTCTTGCAGATAACAGGTGCGGCTTTCGTCGCTATTCTGCTGGCGGCTTTTTATTCCTTTATCCGTAACTTATCTTTCGCTCCGGTCTATCCGGACTATATCGTTCCCTTCCGGGGAAGACGTACGCTTCGTGCTCCTCCCATATTCTGATATTGTGAGATTAATAACATTGTATTACTTATCAGAATAAATTAAAATGAATAAATTTTTCATCTTTATACTATGCCTGTGCTGTGCCCTAACGGTAGCTCAGGCCATGGGAGAGAACCGTCTAAACGACTCAGACGCAAATGTTTTCGGACATGTATTGGATAAGAAAACAGGGGAACATCTTCCCTTTATCAACGTATTGTTAAAAGGTACCACGATCGGTACGACCACCGATAACTCGGGACATTATTTCCTGAAGAATCTGCCGGAAGGTAAATTTACGCTAGAATATAAAGCGCTCGGGTATAAGACTGTCTCTAAAGAAGTGACCCTAAAGAAAGGAAAAACCTTAGAGATTAATGTAGAACTGGAAGAAGACCAGATCGCCTTGGATGGCGTGGTGGTATCTGCGAATCGTGCGGAAACTTCCCGCCGGTTGGCTCCCACATTAGTGAATGTATTGGATGCGAAGGTTTTTACTACGACTAATGCGGTGAATTTGGCACAGGGACTAAATTTCCAACCGGGTGTACGGGTAGAGACGAATTGCCAGAATTGCGGTTTCCAGCAAGTCCGGATCAATGGATTAGACGGACCTTATACCCAAATACTGATTGATTCACGTCCCATATTCAGCGCTTTATCCGGCGTATATGGGCTTGAGCAAATACCGGCGAATATGATCGAGCGGGTAGAGGTGATGCGAGGAGGGGGATCGGCACTGTTCGGCTCGTCCGCTATCGCCGGGACAATTAATATCATCACGAAGGAGCCCTTGAGAAATTCCGGGGAATTGTCGCATACGTTAACCTCGATCGGTGGGACATCCGCTTTCGATAATAATACGACCCTAAATGCCTCTTTGGTATCGGAAAATGGGAAAGCGGGCTTATATCTTTTTGGCCAGAACCGTCATCGTTCCGGTTTTGATCAGGATGGAGATGGTTTTACGGAGTTGCCTAAATTGAAGAATCAAACGGTTGGTTTCCGTTCGTACCTGAAAACGAGTACTTATAGTAAATTGACATTCGAGTATCATCATATGAATGAATACCGCAGGGGAGGAAATCTGTTGGATCGTCCACCTCATGAAGCGGATATCGCCGAACAGTTGGAGCATTCGATTGATGGAGGAGGTCTGAAATTCGATCTTTTCTCCAAGGATTACAAACATAAATGGAGTGTTTTCACTTCTGCCCAGAATACAGACCGGGATAGTTATTACGGGACGAATCAAGATCCGAACGCTTACGGCAAGACTACGGACCTGACGGTTATGGCCGGTACGCAATATGCTTATAGTTTTGATAAATTCTTATTTATGCCATCGGATTTGACTGCCGGTTTGGAGTATAGTTTCGATCATTTGAAAGACGAGATGATCGGGTATAATCGCTTTACGAATCAGAAGGTGCATATCGAGAGCGCATTTTTGCAGAATGAGTGGAAAAATAAGCGATGGAGCTTCTTGATTGGCGGTCGTTTGGATAAACATAATATGATGGATCATATAATATTCAGCCCTCGTGCGAATATCCGTTTTAACCCGACGGAAGATATCAATATCCGGGCTAGTTATTCCAGTGGTTTCCGTGCCCCGCAAGCGTTCGATGAGGATATGCATATCTCGGCGGTCGGCGGAGAGGTCGCTATGATCCAACGTGCGAAAGATTTATCCGAGGAGAAATCGCGGAGCTTGAGTGCTTCGGTCGATTTTTACCATCGTTTTAAGAATGGTATCCAGTTGAACTTCTTGGTGGAAGGTTTTTACACCAGCTTAAGTGATGTGTTTGTCTTGGAAGATATCGGGAAAGATGAGCAAGGCAATCTGATTAAGGAACGTCGTAACGGTTCCGGGGCGAAAGTGATGGGATTAACCTTGGAAGGGAAGTCGGTGCTAACTTCATGGCTATCTTTGCAAGCGGGCGCTACTTTCCAGCGAAGCCGTTATAAAGAGGCCGAGAAATGGAGCGATGACGAGAATGTACCAGCCGAGACAAGGATGTTCCGTACGCCGGATACCTATGGTTATTTTACGGCTACCCTTACGCCTATCAAACGTTTCACGGCTTCCCTGTCGGGAACTTATACGGGAAGTATGTTGGTGCAGCACTTGGCGGGATATATACCTTTGGATAAGGCGGTGGAGACTCCGGATTTCTTTGATATGAATATCAAGCTTGCGTATGAGTTCCCGCTTTACAAAGAGCTGAAACTAGAAGTAAATGGAGGCGTGCAGAATCTGTTCAACGCTTACCAATCCGACTTTGATCAAGGTAAGAACCGGGATTCCTCCTATATCTATGGCCCGGCTAGCCCGAGAAGTTATTTTGCCGGTGTAAAGATGAGCTTTTAATCATGTAATGCCCTTTGAAAAAACATGTACGTGTTTCGTGAAAAACACGTACGTGTTTCCGAAAAAAGACGTACGTGTTTTTTTGAAGGCAAAATAAACAAAAAGACAGTGTTCCCAAGCGTATGATCGCCCTGCGGAAACACTGCCTTTTTTATGGGATAAATCGGGATGTTTTATTTAACGAACGGAGCGGCTTGCAAATAGGCGGCGCTCTTCTCTACACCCTCGAACTGAGTACGGCCTTTCTTGTCGCCTTCCAGTTCCACGTAGTAGCCGAGGATACCGATCTCGTACGCTTTTTTGAATATATTCGGGAAATTCATCATACCGGAATCACCGATGATCCAACGATCCTTGATGTGCAATAACTTAAAACGATTCGGATAATTCTCCATCCATTCCACGGGATCTTGCTGCCCCATAACGGCCCAATATACATCCAACTCGAACATAACCTTATCCGGATCGGTATTTTTTAGGAATAACTCCTCGATATAAGTACCTTTAGGAGGTGCCCACGGATTCGGGTTCTGTTCCGGTTTCTCGCCGGCTTTCAATACCCGTTTGAACTCATTGCTATGATTATGGTAACCCCATAGGATTCCGGCTTTCTTCGTGATCTCTCCGGCACGGTTGAAGATCTCCGATACTACTTTGGCGTCATCCTCGTTTTCGATACGGGGTAAACTCGGTTGCACCATACAACTAACACCTAGCTCGGCATGGATATCGGTTGCCTTTTTCCAGAACTCGTCGAATTTGGGCATATTCTCTTTCGTGTACTCACGAAGAGAAGGGGTCAGGTGTGAGCTACTGATTCTCAAACCGGCATCATCCACCATTTTCTTATAATCCTTGGAGGCGATGAATGTCGTATTTTTAGGATTATAATCACCGAATTTACCAGTGTCTTCCCTATATCCGAAAATCTCCAGATCGGTATATCCCGCTTTTGCCAATCGGTTCAATCCGTTAGGCATATCTTGCAGTAACTCCTGTCCGAGCGAATAGGTTTGCAATCCCATCTTTTTCCCGGCGGTTGCCGAGGATATCGCATCCGTGGCGGGTATGGATCTGGTGGGATTTGAAGCCATTACTTTTTGGCTGGCTATGCCCCCTAAAGTAAGTAATGAAATGTTTCTCAAAAATGTTCTTCTGTCTGTCATGGTGATAAAGAATTAAAATTAAACATCTGTTTCTCGCAAATATAGTTAACCTTTTTGAAGTTTATTAAGAAAATGTCTCTCAAAAACTTGCGATTGGGTTTAAATAGATTTAAAATTTGACATAACTCAATTTTACGAACTTACTCCATACATCCAATTACCTGAATAAGGGGATTGTTTGGTATACCTCCGTGGATTTTTAATGTGATTTTACCCATTCTTAGGTATTGTGGGGCTGTAGTCTCTGATCGTAACTTTGCAACGTTTTAAATAACATAATTGATTAAATGATGATGAAGAAAATCAGAGGGCTTTTCCTCTCCTTTTTACTGTTGCTTATTTCCATCTCGGCTTTTTCTCAACATAAAACAATGATATCGGGTAAAGTCCTGTCCACGGAAAAAACAACCGTGGATTTCGCTACCGTTTATCTAAAAGGTACGAATTACGGCGGGACTACGAATGAGGAAGGTATCTATCATCTTCAAGCTCCCGCGGGAGAATATACATTAGTAGTATCGGCTATCGGATATAAGACGGTAGAGAAACCCGTGAAACTGATGCGTGGGGAACGGACGAAGATGAATGTGGTAATCAGCCCTCAAGCTACGGAGTTGGATGAGGTGGTTGTCGTTTCTAATGGCGTGACCCGGCTCAAGCGTTCTGCGTTCAATGCCGTGGCCCTCGATACGAAAGCCTTGCAAAATTCAACCCAGAACTTGAGTGAAGCCTTGGCTCAAGCGCCCGGAATGAAGATCCGGGAGTCCGGCGGTGTCGGCTCGGATATGCAACTGATGATGGATGGATTTACTGGCAAGCATATCAAGATCTTTATCGATGGGGTTCCGCAAGAAGGTGTCGGCAGTTCTTTCGGACTGAATAACATTCCGGTGAATTATGCCGAGCGTATAGAGGTCTATAAGGGTGTGGTACCGGTGGGTTTCGGAACAGACGCTATCGGAGGTGTTATCAATATCATCACCAAGAAGAACCGGAACAAATGGTTCTTGGATGCTTCTTATTCATACGGGTCTTTCAATACGCATAAATCTTATGTGAACTTCGGACAGACTTTCCGGAGCGGACTCACGTATGAGATCAACGTTTTCCAGAATTATTCGGATAATAATTACTATGTGGATACTCCGGTGAAGGACTTTACGACCGGAGCGATCAATAAGAAAAAGATCGAGCATGTGAAGCGTTTTCATGATACGTATCATAACGAGGCCGTTATCGGGAAAATCGGTTTCGTGGATAAGAAATGGGCGGATCGTTTGATGTTCGGGTTTACCTATTCACATATGTATAAAGATATACAGACGGGCGTACGCCAAGAAGTGGTGTTTGGCGGCAAATATCGGAAGGGATACTCGATCATGCCGTCGTTGGACTATCGCAAGCGTGATTTCTTCGTTAGGGGCTTGGATGTGGTATTGACGGCGAATTATAATAAGAACATGACGAACAATGTAGATACCTCTTCCTATGAATATAATTGGCGTGGCGAGATGCGTCCGCTCCGGATGCCCGGCGAGCAATCTTATCAGAACACCCGGTCGGATAATAATAACTGGAACGGAACCTTAACAGCTAACTACCGTATCGGTAAGGCGCATACGTTCACGTTCAATCACGTGATCAATGCGTTCCGGCGTTCGAATCAGTCTCTTTTGAACGAGGACTCGGAAGCGAACGCTATCCCGAAGGAAACCCGTAAAAATATCAGCGGTCTTTCGTATCGCTTGATGCCGACGGAACATTGGAACTTGTCTGTGTTCGGTAAATATTACAACCAGTTTATCGCGGGGCCTGTCGCTACTTCCTCGGCTCAAGATGACTATATACGTACGACCAATTCGGTAAGCACGATGGGATATGGGGCCGCGGGAACTTACTTTATCTTGAAAAGCTTGCAAGCGAAATTATCCTATGAGAAAGCCTATCGCCTGCCGACCAATGAGGAGATGTTTGGCGATGAGGACCTTGAGACCGGCGATATTTCCTTGAGACCGGAGAACAGCGATAACGTGAATCTGAATTTAAGCTACAACGAGATATTCGGTAAGCATTCCGTATATGTGGAAGGCGGATTGATCTACCGAAATACGAAAGATTATATCCAACGGAATATATCGGATTTGAGCGGCGGTAAATATGGCGCTACCTATGTGAATCATGGTCGTGTAGAGACCAAGGGTTACAATATCTCGGTTCGCTACGGTTTCGCTAACTGGGTAAGCGTAGGAGGAAACTTTACGCAGATGAATGTGAGGGATAACGTGAAGACGGTTACCAGCGGGACGAACCAAGAGAGCTTGACATATGGCGCACGTATGCCGAATCTTCCTTATCAGTTTGCCAACTCGGATGTGACTTTCTATTGGCGTAATTTGTGGAAGAAAGGCAATACGCTAAGTGTCACTTACGATAATTTATATATGCATAGTTTCCCGCTGTATTCGGAGGCAGTAGGCAGTGAATCCGAATTTGTGGTACCAACTCAATTCTCGCATAACCTGACACTCTCTTATGGTATACAGAACGGGCGTTACAATATCTCTTTCGAGTGCAGGAATCTCACGAACGAGAAATTATACGATAACTTCAGCTTGCAGAAGGCTGGCAGGGCTTTCTATGGTAAGGTGAGGGTTTATTTCGGTAATTAATTTAAAGTGTGACTATCTTTTATTTATCAATAATTAATTCAAAACATAATAGATTAAAACAACATGAAGAAGAATTATTTAATGACAGGTCTTGCCGCCGCGTTATTGGTTGGGGGAGTATTTACTTCTTGTAGTGACGACGATCCTGTAAACCCGGATAACGGAGGCAACGGGAATGGAAATGGCGGAGGATCGACCTCGGAGGTGGTTTCGAGCTATGTAGTCGCCGCTTCTGTCGGTGATGCGAATTACTTGTTGACAGCCGATACGCTGGGTGATGGCTCTATCTCCGCTAAAAACAACGGACTCACTACGGAAAGCGGTACGCAATGGATCTTCTATAAGGATAAATATTTGTATCGTTTGGTTTACAATCAAGGAAATGCCGGTGTTACTTCTTCATACGTACTGAATGCGGAAGGTAAGATTAAAGAGCGTGATAATACTTACGAGATCAAGCGATTTACTTCTTATGGTATCTACGGTGACTATATCATTACATCTTCTACCGGTGATCTGGGTGAGGAATATGCGGACGAGAATGGTTATCTGCCTAAAGGTTTCTTGCTCTCTTATCTGGATGTGGCCAAAGAGACGTTTACGACAAACACGAATACGATCTTGTCGGAGAATTATTTGGGAAATGGCGAGTTTGTTACGTTAGCGGGTATTCTCCAAGCGAACGGCCGGATCTATTCCGCGGCTATCCCGATGGGATTGAGTAAGTACGGCGTGAAAGCGGAGGGAGGTAAATATGTTAAATACCCGGAGCTGGTAAAGACTGAATCCGGAGGAAGCGGTAGTGGCGCTTACGAAAAAGGGGAATTGCAATGGACGCAATATCCGAACGAGGCTTGGGTCGCTATTTATGCGAACGAGAAATTCGAGAACCCGAAACTGATAAAGACGGATAAGATCAGTTATGCTTGCGGACGTAACCGTTCTCAATACTACCAGACCATTTGGACGGCAGACAACGGCGATGTGTATGTGTTCTCGCCCAGCTATGCCAAGACGATGACCGCGGAGGTACAGAAAACGACTTTGCCGGCCGGTGTAGTTCGTATTAAGGCTAATGCGGAGGAGTTTGATCCTGATTATTATTGTAATTTGGAGGCACAGACGGGTGGTAAGGCATTCTTGCGTTGTTGGCATATCACGGAAGATTATTTCTTGTTGTTGATGTATGATCGTCCGTTGACTGAATCCGGATTCGCCGCGAAAGAGTTGGCTATTTATAAAGGAGAGGATAAGAGTCTTACTTACGTGAAGGGGCTGCCTTCCACGGATGTTATTTCCGGATTTGGCAATACTCCGTTCTCGGAGGATGGTATCGCTTATATGGCGGTTACGACTACCGATGGAAGTCAACCTGCCGTGTATCGTATCGATCCGAAGACAGCTACCGCTACAAAAGGTCTTACCGTTGAGGCAGAGCAAATCAGTGGTGTGGGTAAATTGACTGCCGCTCAAGAGTAATAAGCAAGTATGAGTCGGACTCACATTCTTTTAATATTCCTCCTGCTCCCGCTAATCCTGCGGAGCCAGGAGGATATTTGTATAGGAAAGAAACTGGTTTTGTACTCTACCGTATTGCAAGAAGACCGGAGTTATTGGATACACCTGCCGGAGCATTATAATATGGATACGAAACAACGCTATCCGGTTGTTTACCTGCTAGATGGAGATTCTTTTTTTCATTCTCTGGTAGGCATAAGGAAAACGTTGGCATCCGGTAGAGGTAAATATCTACCTCCCTGTATTATTGTCGGGGTATTAAATTCGGATCGGACACGTGATTTTACGCCTACCGCTTCAGCCGCCGGACGGGATGGTAAAATCTCCATAGATGCGATTCCGCAAGGAGGGGGAAGTGAGGCTTTCAGTAAGTTTCTTACGGAAGAACTTCGCCCTGCTATCGATAGTGCCTATCGCACGAACGGCTGGAATATGCTTATCGGTCATTCGTATGCGGGGCTTTTCACCTTGAATACGTTTCTTCGTCATACGGAATTATTTGATACCTATCTAGCGGTCGACCCTAGTTTGTGGTGGGATCAGGGGCGGTTGGTCCGGGAGGCGGAGGCTTTGGTTGCAGGCCGGGATTTTAAAGGGAAAAGCCTGTATATCGGTGTCGCGTCTAAAAAAAGGACGGACCGGGTGGACATTCATCTTGACAAAGTGAGTTATCTTCTTTCGGAGGTTTTGCCACAAGCGGAGAACCTGCGTTTCTTTAGTAAATCATTTCCCGACGAGAACCATGGAACGGTAGCGGTTCCGGGTATATATGACGGGATTAAACAATTATTCGGAAAATGAGAAAATTCTTTGCGAAAGTACATTTATGGCTATCGATACCTTTTGGCATTATTATTGCGATTGTCTGCCTGACCGGGGCGATTCTCGTCTTTGAGACAGAGATATTAGAATTAGGCTACCCTTCCCGTTATTTTGTAAAGGAAGTAAAAGGGGAACCTCTCTCGCCTGCCGCCATGATAGAATCGGCACGCCAACAATTACCCGATTCGGTTCGAATAAACGGTATTCGGGTATCGTCTGACCCGAGACGAACTTATCAACTGGTATTACCGGGGAAAAAGGCCGCGGGTTTTATTGATCCCTACACCGGGGAGGTGACCGGGATGGATGACGGACAAGGTTTTTTCCTGAAAATGATGCGTCTTCATCGTTGGTTACTTGATGAGTATAAACGGGATGGAAGTTTTTCTTGGGGAAAATCAATAGTTGGCTATGCGACTTTGGTCTTGGCGATTATTATTATAAGTGGAATCGTAATTTGGTATCCCCGTAATAAAAAAGTATTGAGAAACCGGTTGAAAGTAAAGACCAAGGCTGGTTGGTTCCGTTTCTTCTATGATTTACATGTCTCCGGGGGATTCTATGCGGCATTGCTCCTGCTTATCTTAGCGTTAACCGGATTAACATGGTCGTTTGGTTGGTATCGAAATGCCTTTTATAGTGTCTTCGGTATTAGTGCAAACCCGCCTCAAGCGCATCATGCTCCAGCTTCTTCCGGCGCGAAGAAACCCGCGAAGAAAAAGACGGATTACACACAATGGGCTGAGGTGTTATCGGCATTGAAAAGCCATTATCCGGACTTTAACTCAATCACGATCCAAGATGGCTCCGCTACGGTTTCTACGGCCCGTTATGGAAATACAAGAGGAAGCGACCGTTACTCCTTTGATCCTGCTACGGGTGAGATTACGGAAGTCCAATTATATAAAGATCTCCCAAAATCGGGGAAGATAAGAGGATGGATTTATTCCGTACACGTCGGCTCGTGGGGGGGAATGACTACCCGTATATTGACTTGCTTAGTTTCCTTGTTGGGGACGATCTTCGCGATAACCGGCTATTATTTTTGGATAAAGAAACAATTCAGGAAACTGAGATGAAAAGAAAGAGGTATGTTTGACCCACATACCTCTTCATAAATCTAAACCAATCAAGTTGAATACGCAAACGTTGTAATATTAAGGTTAAACAGTTATGTATGTAAAAGTGTGCGTCTATTCAATTCCTTCTTTCCTTATAGATGCCAACCACTGGTCGATCCGCCCTTCTGTTTGATCGTCTTCATTCATTTCATCCAGAGGAAGTCCGACGAACATACCGTTTATGCAGGCGGTGGAACTGTCAAATGAATATCCCGAGGCATCTACAGCGCCGATGAACTTGCAACCTGTATTTCGCAGGTCGGAATAGATCGTACCGATGGCGTCACAGAAAGTGTCGCTAAAAGAGGCTGAGTCTCCGCAACCGAATAATGCGACGGTTTTCTCACTTAAGTCCAGCTTTTTCAGCTTCCCTAGATAACTATCCCAATCATCTTGCAAATCTCCGGCGCCCCAAGTGGAACAGCCCAATAACAAGATTTCATAAGGCGCTACATCAGCGGGAGAAGCGTTAGATACGTCATGAATATCTTTGTCTTCCACACCCAGCTTCTCTGCGATACGTTTCGCGATCCCTTCCGTCGTTCCTGTAGACGAGCCGTAGAATATTCCTATAGTCTTCATTTCTATTTGTTTTTATAGTTTAATAACGAAGACAAATATCCGATATCTTATTAGTCTCGGCAATACCTACAAATATGTATTTTGAGGGTTGCGAATACCCACGAATGGCCAGCGATGGTTGAGGGAATAAAGGTTTTGATAAAATTGTGTATATTTTGAATTGTTTTTTTATAAATTTGCCATCGTATTGGTTCGCCTACCCTATTCAGGTACGGCGATTAAAAGGGAATCAGGTGAGAAACCTGGACAGTCCCGCTGCTGTAAGCTCCAAAAAAGCTTTAGACATCAACTCATTGCCACTGTTTCCGGAAGGAACGGGAAGGAAGTTCTAAAGTGGAGTAAGTCAGAAGACCTGCCAATGCCGGATAACCGCCGCAATTTTACGCTACCGGGGTTTAGCGTATGATTCAAATATGGAATACAGAGAACATTGCTCTAAAGAGGTAATTTTGATAGGGTAAGTTATGCCGTAGTTTGTGGGGAACTATGGGTAATTTATTTTGTGTTAACCTGTTAAAGCCATGTCTTTTTATATCATTCAGTGTATTTGTTTTTTGGAGTTTTACATTAATATTATGCTTATGAGAAAGTTTTTATCTTTTTTCTTTGTAATGGCTTTTTACGTAGTTGGAGCCTATGCGCAAGTATTGGTCCAAGGTCAACCGCATCCTTCCGCAAGGAATATCTCAACAAAGCAGGAGTCTCAGTTAAGAGCTGATGCCAGTTTTACTTTCGATGACATCCAATATTGGGTTGGTAACGGTAGCAATAAAGCCGCTTTAGTGATTGAATGGCATGATGGGAATCGCCCGGATGCCATGGTTTGGGGATATCGCTGGGATGGCGAGGCAACCGGACATGATATGATCGTGGCGATTGCTCAAGCAGATCCTCGATTGGTATTGCTCACCCAATACACTGGCTGGATGGGATATACGATCGATGGAATCGGGTATGGTGAAAGTAGACTTAATATTTCTTATGATCTAGAGGGAGCGAAGTCTGAGCCTAAAAATGCGTTTAAATTTGAACCTCCTATCACAAATCCGCTGTTGGGGCAAACTTCTCATCCAGAGCATCCGGCAGAGGATGTTGCGGCCGCCATTCGGCAAGGGGTTCAAACAGGAGTTATTTATCACCCGATAAATGCGGAAAGATATGGATATCCATCTTATGACTATGACTATTGGAGTTGTAGCAATGGCATTCATTGGCAAGCCGGTTGGTATTATGGCTATTGGAGTTATTTTGTGAGAAGTAGCCAAACCTCTAATTTTAGCTATTCTGGTTTAGGTGCGACAAGCCGTGTATTGACGGATGGTTGTTGGGATGCGTGGAGCTGGAATGGAAATATGAATACATCAGAAGGAACTCAGCCCGGGGATGTCTTTGTCGCTGCGACAATACCCTCTGGAGGTGGAGGGGATGAACCCGAGATCCCGGTGATACACGTAACATCCATTTCTCTCAATAAGTCTTCTTTGCGTTTACAAGCAGGAGCAAACGCAACCCTTGTAGCTAGTATCTCTCCTGTAAACGCTGATAATAAGCAGGTTATTTGGAGTAGTTCCGATACAGGCATAGCAACCGTAGAAAATGGGGTCGTAACAGGTGTCAAGCCCGGTGTGGTGAAAATAACAGCCCAATCGGTAGATGGCGGATATACCGCTGTTTGCGAGGTAACGATAACGGAAGTTGTTATTCCGGAAATAGATTTCAATGGTCTTGATGCTGTTTTAACTTTTCCGAAAGTAGAGGAAGCCACCTCTTATGAAGTTCGTGTTTATAGAAATGAGGATAGTGGTCATAAAAGAATCGCTACTTATGTAATCGATGCCGAAGGTAATATAATCACAGAATTAAGAGCGGTGAGCTTACAAGGCTCTTCTGGGAAAATTTTGGTTCCATTGAAAAATTTAGACATAGACGGTGTTTATACGATAGAGATACAGGTGCTGAATGGGTTGGATATAATAGATACCTATACAGTAGAAAAAATATCGAATCCAGTAAGTAATGAATATTTATCCGCAAGTGGTAGTCGGGTAATTTATCAAAATGGGACATTGTCTTTGGAGCATTTGGATGGATATCATTTTTATTTAATGACAATGGAAGGAAAAATATTGAGAACCTTTATAACTCGAGTTCCCCACAAACTTTATCCTATATCGCTTCCCTCCGGGAATTATCTGTTGACAGGAGAAAAGGATGGAGACCGGAAGGTCTTTAAATTCCGTATTAATTAATAATTAAATTCATTTACATGAAAAGAACACTTTACTTAAGTATGGTTTGCTTACTATCGGCCTTTTCGGCTGTGGGGCAAACCGGTTTGCGGGGGCTGAATCCGATAGAGAAGCAGAAACTGCAAATGCCTGAACTTCCGGCTTCGCAAAGCCGAGTCACGCTACTACGTTCAAGTGAAAACGTAGATTATACACAGGGAGTCTTTATTTTGAACGAGGACTGGTTTGGTCATAACAACAGTACTATTAATTTTATGACTTCTTCTGGTGATTTTGCTTATAGGATTTTCCAGACAGCAAACCCTGGTAAAGAATTAGGTTGTACATCTCAGTTTGGTACTATTTTTGGAGATAATATGTTTATTACTTCTAAACAGCCAAAGGATGGTGGAGCCAGTATTGAAGGAGGTCGCCTGAATGTGGTGGATGCCAAGACAATGAAAGTGAAAGCTCAATTTACGGATATAGGCGGAGGCGATGGGCGTGCTTTTTTAGGCGTGAATGACTCTGTTGGCTATATTGGCGCTTCAAACGGTATTTTTTTGTTTGATATAAAGAACTTGACGGTTGGAGACCAATTGAAAGGTGCCTCAAATTCCGGGGGACTTTATAATGGTCAAGTAGGAATGATGGTCCGGACAAAAACATATGTGTTTGCGGTTCAGCAAAGTAAAGGCGTTTTAGTGATAGATCCTCTAAAACATGAGATTATCAAATTGATAGAAGGAAGTTTCAGCACTTTGACACAAAGTAAGGATGGCAGTGTTTGGGTAGGTGCTGGATCACGCCTGTTATGTATTGATCCGGAGACTTTGGAAGAAACTTATCTATCATTACCCGATGGCTTGACTATACCGGATTCATGGTATGCTTGGACTGCGGGTGTTCTTTGTGCAAGTACGCAAGAAAATGCTATTTATTGGACAAAGGGAGGTGGTTTTAGCAGTGGTAATGAGATTTATCGTTATGAGATCGGTAATCCTTCTTCTATGGATAAACCGTTTTATACCATTCCGGAGAAGGGACGCGTATTGTATGTGGGTGCCGGTTTACGTGTAAGTCCAGATGACAAATTGTATATTTCCGCTTTTGAGAATTTTGGCTCTATAAACTATTGGCAATATGTTGTAGATGCTAAAACTGGCCGTCAATTAGGGTGTTATCCGCTAGAACCCAGCTATTGGTTCCCTGCCATGCATATCTTCCCTGATAATGAGGCTCCGGTTGTTAAAGATTTTACTTCGATAGAGGCTGGTATTAATGATGCGCCTATAACTGTATCTTTAAAAGATATGGCTACGGATAAAGACAATATAGCTGAAGCTATCTATAAATCCGTTAAATCAGTATCGAATGAGAGTCTGTTATCTGCATCTATTTTAGGTGATAATCTGACTCTAACATTGAAGCCGGATCAAACAGGAGAAGCTACCGTCTCCGTTAATTTCGATTCGAATGGAAAGATTGTCACAAAGGATTTGAAAGTGACGGTGAAAGGAAAAGCAGTTTATTTAGATAAGCATGAGTTATCTCAGAATGTGGGTGAAAAATCCACATTAAAGGTGACTGTTCCCGAAGGTGTTTCTGCCGTATGGACTTCTTCGAACAGCAATGTGGCGAGTGTGGTAAATGGAGAAATAACCGCTGTTGCTCAAGGTTCTGCCAAAATTATCGTGTCAGCAGGTAATGAGAAGGACACTTGTCTTGTAAATGTTTCTCTTTCAGTCCAAAGTTTGACTTTAGATGTCGAGAGTGATACGACCCGTGTACAGCGTGATGGTACACTCCAGTTAAAAGTTAAATTACATCCTGAAGGAGCGGTTCTACCTGAATTGCTTTGGAACTCCTCGAACACAAAGGTCGCTCATGTGAATAATAAGGGATTGGTTACGGCTTTTGCGGATGGACTAGCTGTTATTAAGGTTATGAGTGCAGATTCATCCAAAATGGATAGCTGTGTTATCAAGGTTCTAGCCAATATTCAATCCGTGAGTTTACCGGAATCAATATCCCTAAATACGAATTCGAATGGAAAGCAACATACTTATACATTGAAACCTACGTTTATACCTGCTAAGCCTACAAATACGGTTGTTAGTTGGAAATCTTCGAATGAGGATATTGTCACGGTTTCAGAGAAAGGCTTAATTACGGCTATTAAAGCAGGTGAAGCTACCATTACGGTGACTACGGAGGATGGATCGAAAACTGCGGAATGTAAAGTGAATTGTGTACAATGGCCGGATGCGGTTAAATTGGATTTGACATTTGTTTCTATGAAACCGGGTAACACGCAGCAATTGACGATAACGACAACACCAGATTCGATAGGTGCCGTACCAATGAAGTATGTTTCTGATACGCCGGATGTTGTTACGGTTGATAAGAATGGTGTATTGACCGCAAAAAAATATGGTGAGGCAATCATTACGGTGTCTCCGTTAAGTGGTGCGGATGTAAAAGCGACTTGTAAAGTTGCGGTTGAGATTCCTGTAACGAGCATCCAATTGGATAAAGATACGATTTGCCAGAAACCGAACACTTTCGCTCAATTGACCGCAACTATTAATCCGGGGGATGCTACATTCCAAGAACTGACATGGAAGTCTACCAGTATGAGCCCCGTGCGCGTGTCTAGCGATGGCAAGGTTTCTTTCGTTCGTCCGGGTAAATCAAATGTCGTCGTTACTTCAAAATACGGAGGAATAACCGATACTTGCGTAATAATCGTTGATTCAATCCATGTGGAATCTTTTGAATTAAAACAGCATGAGATGACAATCGATATCTCGAAGTCTGGTCGCTTAGAATGGATTTATGCGCCTGATGACGCATCTCAGACAATGCCCGATATAACGGCCGCTGATGAAGATATATTATATATTTATTATGATGGACGTATTCGTGGAGAAAAGGCGGGCTCTACTTGGGTCTATGCGAATATGGAAAATGGCAAGTTTGTCGATTCTTGTTTAGTCCATGTCGTATGTGATATAGATACTGTAACGTTGAATAAGAATCAAGCTACGATAGAACTAGGTCGTACGATAACGTTAACTCCGACAGTTAAAGTAAAACCAACCGTAGAGAATCCGGAAGAAGTGGATCAAACAGTTTATTGGAAAAGTGATAATAAGGAGATCGCTACCGTTGTGGACGGTGTAGTGACCGCTATTTCAGGAGGTTCTACTCGCATTTGGGTATATACGAATTACGGAGATATTCCTGCCTATTGTGATGTCACGGTAGTTCCGGTTACGGAGGCTCCTTCCTCTTCAGTTACAGGGGTTTCTTTAAATGCTTCTTCTTTGTCTTTAGATAAGGGCGAGACGGCTGTTTTAGCTGCGATTGTCACTCCTTCAAATGCGGAAAATAAATCCGTGTCATGGAGTAGCTCGGATATTACTGTTGCTTCTGTAGCCGACGATGGTACGGTTACCGCCGGAATTGCCGGTGTCGTTACGATAACCGTAACAACGGATGACGGTGGTTATACGGCCACTTGCGAGGTTACGGTAACCGACCCAGACTTGGATAAACCTGTGGTTGAGGCCGCTGATTCCACGGCTACGCTGACCTTCCCGAAAGTGCCAGAGGCTACCTTCTATGAGGTCTCCGTATACAAATATGTGAATGAGGTTCCCGTATTGTTTGGTGTTTACACGATGGATGCGGACGGGAATATCCTCACCAGCTTGCGAAGCGATCTGCGTTTAGGTACTCCGGATAAGATCGCTATATCCTTGCGGGATTTGGATGAAGATTCTGATTATATCGTGAAAATTACGGCTGTTAAAGAGAAAGACGGAAAGAAAGAGGTGGTAGGCACATTCTATAGTGAACCGTTCTCTACCTCTTCCGGGACGGTCAGCAATGAGACGATAGGTGCGGGTGAGGCCCGTATCTATTATTACGCCGGCTATCTGCATTTGAATAATCTGGAAGGCTATCGTTGCTATATCGTAGGATTCAACGGTACGGTATTGGATGCTTTTGAGGTGACCGATTTGAATGAGAGCCGTTTGATGAGTTTTTCCAAAGGATCTTATATCATCACTGCCATCAATGGCAATGATCGGATAACGAGGAAGTTCGTAATCAAGTAATATCGAAACAAGGTGAAGGAGAGTCAAAAGGCTCTCCTTCCTATCGTTATAACAATGTGATATGAATGACATTTTAAATTAATTAGCTTATGAGAAAATTTTGTTGTTTATTTCTATCTTAGTACCCCGTTATTGAGCAATTTTAAGCATGAAAAGATTCATAGTTCCCGCATTGCCGGACGAAACCTCTGAGGAAGAGGATGTTTACGAGCTAACGCATATCGATCACTTGTTTATAAGAGACCGGATCGAGATTCCGGGATTCAGTAATTACGAGACGTTAAAATGTGACTTTCATACCCATACGGTATTCTCCGACGGCTTGGTATGGCCCGATGCCCGGATATATGAGGCTTGGCAGGAGGGATTGGATGCGATAGCGATTACTGACCATATCGAGCACCGGATCAACAAGGTTATTTTGAAAGGAGATTTAAACGAATCTTACAAAATCGCTAAAAAAGCCGCTGACGACATGGACTTTATCGTGATTCCCGGAGCGGAAATAACACGTTCCAAGCCCTTGGGACACCTAAACGCCTTGTTTGTACAAGATGTCAATCTTATGGAGAAAGAAAATCCTGTGGAATCTATTGCCGAGGCAAAAAGGCAAGGGGCATTTATTGTGTGGAATCATCCCGGCTGGCCGAATCATAAGGCCACTTTATATCCCATACATGAAAAACTGATTCAAGAGAACATGATCGATGGTATAGAAGTCATGTCTTACAAGGACTTTTACCCGATTGCATTAGAATGGTGTTCCGGTTTTAAGAAAGCGTTTATGGCAAGTAGCGACGCTCATTGTGTTCTTTCCGGGATATACAGGAAAGGACTACGTCCCCTGACGCTGGTATTCTCGGAAGAAAGAAGTGAGAAAAGGATACGGGAGGCATTGTTCGCCGGTCGTACGGCCGCGTTATTCGATGGGAAAATCGCGGGAGAAGAAAAATACTTGGCCCCATTGGTCAAGGCCTGTATCCGGGTTAAGCGAATGAGGAATACGTGTTTGGAGGTAACCAATATATCTGATATTCCTTTCATTATATATTGCGAAAACAATTTATACCTGCTCCCGGAAAGAAAAACGATTATAATGATGAATCCTAAGGAAAATAGTTGGATAATGAAAAACTGTTTTATCGGCAGGAATAAGAACCTATCGATTTATTTCGATGATTTTTCGGTATGAGTCAATTTTCATCCAGCTCAGAGACCGGGCCCTAATGCGGCATATTACGTCTCTACAACTAGATATAAATTTCTCGGAAGGGCTAAACTTTTCGATCCGTAATTTCTCTAGTGCTTCCGACAATCCTCTGGCGGTAGCACGCTCATCGATCTCCCCTGTTTTCATCCGAACTGATCATGTGGGTATCTATATTAAATCGGATTACTATTGATAGTAACCGCATTTTTTATGGATAGTAGTCGGTATTTCCCTCGTCCTTATTTTTTAATTTATACAATATGCAGTATAGTCAAAAAAAAGCATTTAATAATATTGTGTATATTTTGAATTGTTTTTTATAAATTTGCTGCCGTATTGGTTCGCCTACTTTATTCAGGGTACGGCGATTAAAAGGGAATCAGGTGAGAAACCTGGACAGTCCCGCTGCTGTAAGCTCCAAAAAAGCTTTAGACATCAACTCATTGCCACTGTTTCCGGAAGGAACGGGAAGGAAGTTCTAAAGTGGAGTAAGTCAGAAGACCTGCCAATGCCGGATAACCGCCGCGATTTTACGCTACCGGGGTTTAGCGTAGGATTCAAAAAGGGGAAATATACGAAGTGAATATTGCTTTACATGAAGGATTGATCGGGTGAATCGTGACTTAGTACCTCCCGGACTATGGAAATATTCATGATTATTTGATCTTTCTTTTATATTCCCTCTTGATCGTTTTTTGGAGTTTTACATTTAATATAAAAGCTTATGAGAAAAATTCTATCTCTTTTCTTTGTAATGGCTTTGTGTGTAGTAGGTCTTTCGGCGCAAGGATTGGTTCAAGGGCAACCACATCCCTCGGCTCCGAATGTGCTGGCGAAAACAAAGTCCCAGTTAAGGGCTGACGCCAGCTTTTCTTTTGACGACATCCAGTTTTGGGTAGGAAGCGGCAGCAAGAGAGCCGCTTTAGTGATCGAATGGCATGATGGGAATCGACCGGATGCTATGGTTTGGGGATATCGCTGGGATGGCGAGGCTACCGGACACGATATGATCGTGGCGATAGCGAAGGCCGATCAGAAACTTCTTTTATTAACCCAATATACGGGTTGGATGGGTTATACGATCGATGGTATTGGATATGGGGATAATCTGGACGTCCGATATGATTTGGATGTGGCCAAGAATGAACCGAATAATGCTTTCAAATTTGAACCTCCCATTACGAATCCTTTGTTGGGGCAGACTGGTTTTCCTGAAAATCCGGCGGGGGACGTAGCGGCGGCTATTCGACAAGGCGTACAAACCGGGGTTATCTATCACCCGATAAATGCGGAAAGATATGGATATCCATCTTATGACTATGACCATTGGAGTTGTAGCAATGGCATTCATTGGCAAGCCGGTTGGTATTATGGTTATTGGAGTTATTTTGTGAGAAGTAGTCAAACCTCGAATTTTAGTTATTCAGGTTTAGGTGCTACAAGCCGTGTATTGACGGATGGTTGTTGGGATGCGTGGAGTTGGAATGGAAATATGAATACATCAGAAGGAACTCAGCCCGGAGATGTCTTTGTCGCAGCGACAATACCCTCTGGAGGTGGAGGGGATGAACCCGAGATCCCGGTGATACACGTAACATCCATTTCTCTCAATAAGTCTTCTTTGCGTTTACAAGCAGGAGCAAATGCAATCCTTGCAGCTAGTATCTCTCCTGTAAACGCTGATAATAAGCAGGTTACTTGGAGTAGTTCCGATACAGGTATAGCAACGGTAGAAGATGGGGTCGTAACAGGTGCCAAGCCCGGTGTGGTGAAAATAACAGCCCGATCGGTAGATGGCGGATATACCGCTGTTTGCGAGGTGACGGTAACGGAGACGGTTACTCCTGAGATCGATTTTGAAGGGACCGGGGCGGTTATCTCATTCCCTAAAGTGGAGGAAGCCACCTCCTATGAGGTTCGTGTCTACAGATATGAGAATGGAAGTTATAAAAAGATAGGCACTTACGTAGCGGATGCGGAAGGCAATATCATTACTGAACTACTGACGAAAGGCTTACGGGCTACTTCCGGCACTATATCCGTCCCACTGAAGAACCTAGGGAGGGATGACGCTTATCGGATAGAGATCCAAGTCATGAATGGCTTGGACGTGATCGATACCTATATGGTAGAAAAATCTTCTGATCCGGTGAGCAATGAGACTATGGCTCCCGTTATCCCAAAGGTTTCCTATCAGAATGGAGCGTTGCGCTTTGAGCATTTAGCCGGATATCAAATCTATTTAATGCAGATAAACGGGAAAATGTTGGAACGTTTTGTGATTCAAGTTCGGGAGGAACTTCATCCAATATCTCTTCCATCCGGGAATTATCTACTGATAGGCGAAAAGGATGGCGATAAAAAGACATTTAAAATTCATATTACTCAATAATTAAATTTATTAACATGAGAC
>NZ_JAMOKM010000028.1:0-53613 GCF_023656665.1 Parabacteroides sp. B2-S-102
CAGAGAAGTTAAGCCTCGTCACGCCGATGGTACTGCGTAACAGTGGAAGAGTAGGTAGCCGCCGTCTTGAGAAAGGCGACAGCCGATGGAGAGGAGTCAGTCCGTAAGGGGTGACTCCTTTTTTTATATTAAATTTGATGTATTAAATCTATTATCTAATATCATGAAGAAAATCTATTTATTTCTATTTAGTCTGTTTATCTGTAATATCCTTGCGGCGCAAGATCAAGACTATAAAATAGTCAGGGATATCTCTTATACCCAATCGAAAGATCCATATGCGGTGGAACGTTGTAAATTGGATCTTTATTATCCCGAGAACGCAAAAGACTTCCCTACGGTAGTCTGGTTTCACGGAGGCGGCTTGTCGGGAGGTAGCAAATTCATCCCGGAGGAATTGAAGAACTGCGGATTAGCCGTTATCGCCGTAAATTACCGCTTGCTACCCAAAGCCACGTTGAGCGATTGTATCGATGATGCCGCCGCCGCTGTCGCTTGGACATTCAACGAGATTGAGAAGTATGGTGGGGATAGGCGTAAAATCTTTGTCTCAGGTCATTCCGCCGGAGGTTATTTAACGAATATGGTCGGACTGGATAAGAAGTGGTTGACTAAGTATCGGATAGATGCTGATGCCATCGCCGCATTAATCCCTTTCAGCGGTCATGCGATCAGCCATTTCGCTTATCGGCAGGCGAAGGGAATGAAAGATACCCAACCGAGTATCGACGAGTTCGCCCCTTTGTTTTACGTACGTCCTGACGCTCCTCCATTGATTATCGTCTCGGGCGACCGGGAGATGGAGATGCTGGGCCGCTATGAGGAGAACGCCTATTTTTGGCGTATGATGAAAGTGGCCGGACATAAGAATACTTATATCTATGAGTTGGACGGATATGATCATGGATCGATGGCCGCTCCCGCCTTTCACATCTTAAAGAATCACGTGAGGATGATCTTGAAGGGTTCAGAAACCCGGTAATTTGATTAACTATTAATTTAATACGTATGGTTCTCTTTTCTTTATTAATGGTCTTGATTTGCTTGAACGCATGTTCTGGAGCGAAGATCTCGGACAATGTAACGGTGTATGTCACGACAAACGATCGTGCGAAAGATTTCGTGAGAAGTGAGATCGCCTTGGGGGACAAACAAGCCGCCTCGCCTTGCGTGATAACGATAGACCCTTCGGTGCGCTATCAGACGATGGATGGCTTTGGTGCCGCCGTGACAGGCTCTACCTGCTATAACTTGATGCGGATGGCTCCCGAGGATCGGACAGCTTTCCTGAAAGAGACTTTCTCTGATACGGAGGGGATGGGGTATAGCTATATCCGTATCTCGATTGGCTGCTCGGACTTTTCTTTAAGTGAGTATACTTGTTGTGACACGAAGGGTGTCGAGAATTTCGCCTTGCAGAGCGAGGAGAAGGAGTATGTGATACCGATCTTGAAGGAGATCTTGGCGATCAGCCCTTCTATAAAAATCTTGGGATCGCCTTGGACTTGTCCAAGATGGATGAAGGTGGATAACTTAAAGGATTTGCGCCCGTTCGAGTCGTGGACTAGCGGACAGTTGAATCCCGCTTATTATCAAGATTACGCTACCTATTTCGTGAAATGGATACAGGCGATGGAGGCCGAGGGGATTCCTATCGAGGCGATAACTCCCCAAAACGAACCTTTGAACCGAGGAAATTCCGCTTCCTTATTTATGGGATGGGAGGAGCAACTCTCTTTCGTGCGTGACGCTCTAGGCCCTAAACTGAAAGAGACTGGCCTCAAGACGAAGATCTACGCTTTCGACCATAATTACAATTACGATAATATGTTGGAGCAGCAAGGCTATCCGATGAAAATCTACGAGGATGAGAATGCCGCTTCTTTCCTGACAGGTGCCGCTTACCATAATTACGGGGGCGACCGGGAGGAGTTGAATAACGTAAACGGCAAGTTCCCCGATAAAGAATTAATATTTACGGAAACTTCTATCGGCATGTGGAATGATGGACGTAACTTAGAGAAACGCTTGATGGAAGATATGGAGGAGACGGCCTTGGGTACGGTGAATAACTGGTGTAAGGCAGTTATCGTATGGAACTTGATGCTGGACAACGAGCGGGGACCGAACCGAGAGGGTGGTTGCCAGACTTGTTATGGTGCCGTGGATATCGATCGCTCGGATTATAAGACGATTACCCGGAATTCTCATTATTATATTATCGGTCATTTATCCTCTGTGGTGAAACCGGGGGCAGTACGGATCGGCTCTAAAGGGTATACGGCTGATGGGATTATGTATTCCGCCTTCGAGAATTTAGATGGAACGGAAGCGCTCGTATTACTAAATAATACGGACGGGACTAAAAATATAACGGTAAACAGCGGCGAACGTTCGTTTACCTACGAGGTTCCCGCTAAAGCAGTCGCTTCTTTTCGTTGGAATCTTTACTAATAAGGAGGGTGTGTTAAAAGTTGGTATTATGGCACGCAGATTTAGCAGATTTACGCAGATAATATATTGATTTTCATATCATAAATCTGCGGTCATCTGCTCAATCAGCGTTATCTGCGTGCCATGTTCACACTTTTGACACACCCCCGAATGTCCAATACTTTATCTATAGTGGCAACAAGCCGGTAGCTTATCATATACGGCTTTATCCGCCTTATCCATATCCGTGTCATGGCCTACTTTAGCGATCGCCTTGCTGATCGCTTTTGGGGAGGTCTTTTGGGGATCGTACTGGAGATGGATCATCTGGGTATCTTTGTCCCAATGAGCGGATAACACACCATTTACTCCTTTGGCCGCTTTCTCGATACGTTCCTTGCACATATCGCAAGAGCCTTTGACACCGAACATGGCATGCTCGGAGGCTACCCCCGTGGCGCTTTGCGCATGCATCATATGCCCCTCATGCCCAATCATAGGCTTGGCGGGCTCGTCGCCGTTATTCATCATGGAAGTTTTTCCCTCCAGCTGTGCGCTGGCGTCTATGGCGAAGACTCCGTTGGTTACGATTTCCTCACCTTCTCGCAAGCCATTCAAGATAACATAAGAGTTACCAAGGGAAGGGCCTAGCTCCACCTCACGCATCAAGAAAGCGGGGGTATTCGTATCCGGTTGCTTTACGTACACGATAGCACGTTTACCCGTCCAGAGCACAGCGGTTTGCGGTACGACGATCTCGTTCTTATAGTTGCGGAGCGGGGCGCTTACGTTTGCCGTGGCGTACATCTCGGGCTTGAGCTCCAAAGAGGCGTTCGGTACCTCTACACGGACCTTGGCGGTACGGGTCGTCGTGTTCAAGATCGGGTCGATGAAAGAGATCTTACCCGAGAACTTCTTGCCGGGTAGCGCTTGCAGGGTAAATTCCACCGGATCACCTTTGCTAAGGAAAGGGAGATCCACCTCGAAAGCGTCGAACAAGGCCCATACCTTCGTGAGGTTCGCCACGTCGAAAAGGATAGCTCCTTGGGATACATAATCACCTTGGCTTACCCGCTTGGACAGGACGATACCGCTCGTGTTCGACTTGATCTCTACAACCGGGGAGATAGAGCCGGATTTCTCGATAGCGGCGATCTGGGCGTCTGTCATCTTCCATAAATATAGTTTTTCACGGGCGGCCTGTATCAATTGAGGTTGTCCCATGCGGATCGCTTCCAACAATTCTTGCTGGGCGGTGAAAAGCTCGGGGGAGTAGAGGGTAGCGAGGGTTTGTCCGGCACGCACCGTCTCACCTGTGAAATCAACGTTCAAGCTCTCGATGCGTCCGCTTACATGGGCTGTTTGAGATTGCAGGCTACGCTCGTCCGGTACGATCTTGCCGTATAAACGGACTTGCTTGACCGGATTCTGGCGGGATACCTTGGAGGTTTGTACGTCCGCTAAGGCTGCTGCTTCTTCCGAAAGCTGAATGGCGTTGGGATCGATGGCCTCGTCCGAGAAGGAGCTCTTACGTACGGGGATCAAATCCATGGCGCAGATAGGGCATTTACCCGGCTTGTCTTGGCGAATTTGGGGATGCATGGAACAAGTCCACTCGCCGGCCTCGTTCTGTTGGAGGTCGTGGCCATGCGTAGGGTTGTGAACTTCCGTGCCGGTCTCGCTCGCTTGTGACGCATGGCTGTCGGTATCGGAGTTATGGAACAGGAGCCAGCCCAACAAGAGGCCGCCCGCTAGGAACAGGATATATATCAGGTACTTGGATTTTACGGTTTCATTTATATTTTTCATTTTCTTATTCGTTTACAGAGGTGGATATTAATTTCTCGATTCCGGCGATTTGGGTATTATATTCCGCTATCGCTTCGCTTTTCTTTAAGTGATAGTCCAACATTTGTCGCTCCACTTGGATCACGTCGGTCAAGGTCGTTCTTCCTGTCGAGAATTCCCGGACGATCAGTTGGTAGGTGGCCAACGATAGATCGTATTGTTTCTGGTACAAATCGATTTTCCGTGCGGCATCTTCCAATTGCTGGGTAATACGGATATACTCGGCTTGCAGTTGGTTCATCGTGTTCTCGTACTTCAACTCGCTGGATTTCCAATAATGCTTGCTTTCCCGTTGCTGTGCGTTATATTTCTTACGGAAGATAGGAAGGCTGATCTTTAGCATGGGCATGAACATATCCTTTCCGTTCATACCGGACATAGAGCCCATAGACATATCCTCTGGTTTCTTCCCGATCAAGGAATACTGGAGGCCGATACCTAGCATGGGGTAACTCATTTTCTTGTCCATCTCCGCCTTGGCCCGGTAAGCGTTTCCTTCCGCCTCCAGCATGGTAAGCATGGGGTTGTTGGAGATGACGCTGTCGAGAGCCATCGAGTCACTCCATGAGAGAGGAAGCCGTTCCAACGAGTCGGGGACGGAAATCGGGGTAGCTAGCGACTGATTGAGCAACGTATTAAAAGCAGCCTCGGCCGTTTTCCGTTGCGATAACAAGGAGGCTAGCGTATTCTCCAGTTCTACCTTCTCCATCTGGATTCGCAATACGTCCGACATTCCGCCCATAGAGTTGCCACTTCCCATAGAGCCTCCACCCATAGGGCTATTGCCGGACATTCCGGACATCGTACTACCGGATGCTCCCGTGCTTTGTACCGTAGGGCTTCCCATGCTACTGCCTCCCATACCCGACATACCTCCACCGGATACGGCGGGAGGAGTCGATGGAGCAGAAGATACGGGGGAGGGTAGGACGGAGGAACCGCCCGCCTTCGCCGACGGAGCGGAGAAGCGGTTCAATGCCAACTGTTCCAACTGGTCTAGCAGACGAAGGTTCGCCTGCGTATTTTTATATTGCTCGCTGATATTGCAAAGCTGGTACCATTGACTCTTCACCTCGTAATACAGGTTGTTGCGACTGTTACGGAATTGTTCGTAAGCCATCCGGGCCATCTCGGTCGCCTCGTTGCGGGCCGCCTTCCGGGTACCGAACCAAGGGAACATTTGCATCAAGGTGAAATCCGCTATTTGCTTTCCGGACAAGATCTCCATCGGTTTCAGGAAGAAACCGATCTCCAGTTCCGGGTCCGGATAGGCTCCGGCTTGCGGGACTTTCTCCAAAGATGCCTTATACAGGGAGAAGTCGGCGTTGATCTGCGGATTGTTACGTGCCGCCAGTTCCAGATAATAGCCTAAACTATCGGCCGGCTGGGAGTAAGCGAAAAGGATGTTTAGCATCCCCAGTACACCTGCCATGATGATTGATCTGATTCTTTTATATCTCATAAGTCGTTACCTCCTCTTGAATTTTATTCTTTTGTTCTTTCTTTATAGCGTTCTCCCGCCACCAGCATTGCAGGACGGGAACGACAAACATGGTCATACTCTGGATCAGCATTCCTCCGAACGTAGGGATAGCCATCGGTACCATGATATCCGCCCCCTTACCGGTAGAGGTAAGTACGGGGAGTAAAGCGATCAGGGTAGTGGCTGTAGTCATGGCCGCTGGGCGTACCCGTTTCAGTCCGGCGGCTACTACCGCTTCCCGGATATCGTGCTTGGTGCGGGGGTCTCGCTCGAGGAATACATGATGGATGTAGGTTCCCATCAATACCCCATCATCCGTAGCCACACCGAACAAGGCGATGAAACCGACCCAGACTGCCACGCTCAGATTGATCGTGTGCATCTGGAAAAGATCCCGCATATTCTCTCCGGCGATGGAGAAGTTCATGAACCAATCCTGTCCGTAAAGCCATAGCAAGATAAAACCTCCGGCGAAGGCCACGAACACCCCGGAGAAATGGATCAGTGAGGCAGTGACCGTCTTGAATTGAAAGTATAGAACCAGCAGGACGATCAACAAGGCGAGGGGAACGACGATCATCAGCCGGCTGGTGGCACGCTCCTGCTGCTCGTAATTGCCGGCGAACTTATAGGATACGCCGGGATCAAGGTTCAACTCGCCCTCCTTTATCTGTTGCTCAAGGATGCGGGAAGCCTCTTTCACGACATCCACTTCCGCCTTCCCCGCCAGTTTGTCGAAGATGACGTAGCCTACCAAGAAAGTGTTCTCGCTTTGGATCATCTGCGCTCCACGGGTATAGTTGATATCGGCTAGCTCTTTAAGCGGGACTTGCGCCCCAGTGGCGGTCGGTACGAGGATCATACCTAGCGCCTCCGGATTATCTCGAAGCTCACGAGTGTAGCGTAGGCGCACCGGGAAACGTTCCCTGCCTTCCACGGTGCGGGTCAGTACCATGCCACCGACAGCGGCACTTAATATCTCTTGCAAGTCCTCCACGTTTACGCCGTAACGGGCCATATTCTCACGGTTCAGTTCGATCTCCAGATAAGGGGCGCCTACCGCACGGTCGTAAAATACGGAAGAGGGGATAACGGAGGGTACCTCTTTCAATGCCTTCTCGATCGCCTTTCCGGCTTTCTCGATCGTCTCCAGATCCGGGCCATACACCTTGATACCCATCGGGGCACGCATACCGGTGGATAACATGACGAGACGGGCCTCGATAGGCTGCAGCTTCGGGGCGGAAGTCAATCCCGGAAGATGGGTGACGTTCACGATCTGTTGCCAGATATCGTTCGTGTTCTTGATCTCCGGTCGCCATTGGCGGAAGTAATCGCCTTTAGCGTCTGGGATCAGGCTGTCTGAGGGAATCAGCCGGAAACCGTCTTTGGGGTTATATACGCCTCCATCTTTTAGGAGATACTCCCCTTGCCGGTTTACCTTGAAACGTTCCCTTTTCCCGTCCTCATTCAGGATATATTCCGGACGGTAGTTGATCGTATTCTCGAACATCTGTACCGGCGCTGGATCGAGGGCGGAGTTTACACGGCCCCATTTACCGATGGCGGTCTCCACCTCGGGGATAGAGGCCAGCCGTTTGTCGAGCGCCTCTATATAATCAAGGTTTTGCTCGATACCGGAATGCGGCATGCTAGTCGGCATCAGTAGGAAAGAACCTTCGTTCAGGCTAGGCATAAACTCCTGTCCGATGCCTCTCCATATCCAGAAACCGAATACGATGGTAGCTCCCGGAATCAACATGAATTTCCAGCGGTTATCCAAGCACCAGCGCAATATCCTCTCATAATAAATAACGAGCAGCCACAGGATGCTTAGGATGATGGCTACGCAACCCGCCACGAACAATATATTGGCGAGCATCCCTTTTTGCGGCCCCATCGGCAACCATTCCTCGGATAGGTAATAGATCGTGACAAAGAGGGTGATACCGATATTGATATAAGTGCTCATTTGAGGCTTCTTCCAATAACCGGACAATAGATTATTCACCCCGACTGCCGTTAGCCCGATAGCCGGAATACTTCCATAAATAATAAGTAAGGCGATTCCGGCCACGATCAACAGGTAATTCAGTATTTTCCGTATCAGCCTTGAATGGATCTTTATCGAGAACAACCAATACGATAGGGAAGGAAGCAAGATCAATCCCAGCACGAAGGCGGAAGCCAAAGCATACGTCTTGGTATAGGCCAAAGGCGAGAACATCTTCCCTTCCTGCGCCTCCATGGTGAAGACGGGGAGGAAGCTGACGATCGTCGTGATCATCGCTGTGCTGATTGCCCCGGACACCTCGCTTACCGCCTTATAAATAAGGTTGACAAACGCCTTTCCCCCCTGTATATGCCTGTTCTCGGGCATCTCCCGGTAACGGATGATACTTTCCACGAAGACGACCCCTACATCCACCATCACGCCAATGGCGATCGCTATACCCGATAAAGCCACGATATTAGCCGCTACCCCCGTATAACGCATGATGATGAACGTGGCGAGCACCGCTATCGGTAGCATGCTGGCGATAACGATAGAGGCCCTCAGATTGAGCACCAGCACGATGATAACGATCACGCAGATCAATATTTCGTGGGAAAGGGCGGTCTCCAACGTCCCGATCGTCTCCTTGATAAGCCCCGTACGGTCGTAGAACGGCACGACGGTTACCTTGGAGACCGTCCCGTCTGCCAGTACCTTTTGGGGCAATCCCGGCTCCATCTCCTTGATCTTCGCCTTTACGTTATTGATAACCTCCAAGGGGTTGGAGCCATAGCGGGCTACGACCACTCCGCCCACGGCCTCCACACCCTCCTTGTCCAGCCCTCCCCGTCGGGTTCCGGGGCCGATATTCACGAACGCCACGTCCGATATGCGAACCGGTACGCCTTCCCGCACGGTGACGACGGCATTCTCTATATCCTTTACATTCTTGATATACCCCAAGCCCCGGATCAGGTACTCCACCTTATTGATCTCCATTGTCTCGGCGCCGATATCGAGGTTGCTCTTCTTGATGGCGCTCATGATATCCATCACGGAGACGTTGAAGGCGTACATGGCATCCGGGTTCAACTCGATCTGGTACTCCTTCACGAAACCGCCCGCCGAGGCAACCTCGGATACCCCCTCGGCGGAGGATAAGGTGTACTTGACGTAGAAATCCTGTATCGTACGCAACTCCTCGGCGTTCCAGCCTCCGGTAGGTTTACCGGTCTTGGGGTCCCGTCCTTCCAGCGTATACCAATAGATCTGCCCGAGGGCGGTAGCGTCCGGTCCCAAGGTAGGCTGTACGCCTTCCGGCAAGGTTCCCGGAGGCAGGGAGTTCAGCTTCTCCAATATACGGGAACGGCTCCAGTAGAACTCTATATCGTCATCGAAGATAATGTATATGAAGGACATCCCGAACATGGAGGAACTACGGATCGTCTTCACTCCCGGGATACCTAAAAGAGAGGTGGTCAGCGGATAGGTGATCTGGTCTTGTATATCCTTCGGCGAGCGGCCCATCCATTCCGTGGCCACAATCTGCTGGTTATCGCCGATATCGGGGATGGCGTCTACCGGAATCGGATTCCGGGGAATGATCCCCCCGTGCCAATTGAAGGGGGACGTGGAGATGCCCCATACGATAATCAGCACTAGTAAAAGTAAGGTTACCACCCTGTTCTCAAGGAAGTAACGAATGATTCTATTTAACATTTGAATGAGCTTTTATGATTTGAAAACATATGAGAACGCTTATTTGTTCGTCTTTGAAGGCAAGCGATCACATGAGTACTCGTGATGCTTTACGCCAGTACTCGCAATGGATTACTCCAGTATTTGCAATGGATTACTCCAGTACTTGCGGTGGATTACTCCAGTACTCGCAATAGATTACGCCGGTACTCGTGCGTAAACAGACGTAAATCGCCTTTTAAAAAGGAAGCCTATACGCTAAATCAAAAAAGTACAATGATGGACGAATAACGGGATAGCGCTATTCTCCTTGGGTGGATTAATAAAGGGATTGGAACGTGTTGTCTCGTCTCGCCCGGCGATCTTATAGGAGTCGAGTAGATCGAACAACAAAACTACAGCGACAGGAGCGGACAATTGCACGAGCGTATTCGCCACATCCTGATCGACGGATAACTTAACATATTCCGTCTCGGTAGAGCAGCACTTATGGGACGTGCCCGCCTCACCGCAACTGGGGCAAGTGTCAAGATACTGCAAACTCACCTCCGCCAACTTACCCATACAATAATGGTAATTCAGCGCAAACCCGGAGGAAACCCCGAGGTAAAGAACAGCGAGTATGAACAATAAAAATCTTCTCATCCCAAGTAATATATTCCGCAAATATATGAATATTTTTTGAACGGGCAATAGGGTGGAAAAAGTGCTCGTAGGGTTGTTAAAATCAGAACCTTTTCTTTATAGCCTTGTTCAAGGTAGGTAATTAATCTAAACAAAACACATTTATGAGACTATTTGTACAAGGAGCAGTATTACTGCTAGGTATGGGATTCTTATCGGCTCCCGCTAAGGCTCAAAAGGTGGTCATCGAGGATGACGTGCCAAATTCGATAGTCCTTGTCAGCCAAGACAAGGCAGGTGATGAAATCGTGAGGATAATGAATGAGACGCAGAGCCCTCGTTTCCACGACCCGAAAGCCCCCCGCTTCGTATTGACCGATCGTAAGGGACGTTTCGCCTTGGGTATCGGCGGTTACGTGAAGGCTACGGCGGAGTATGATTTCGGCGGGATCTCGGATGATGTCGATTTCTATCCGTCCATGATCCCGAATGGTGGGCAGAACTACGTCCGTAACCAGTTCCAGATGGACGCTACTACCAGTACGATATTCTTGAAATTAGTGGGTCGTACCAAACACCTCGGGGATTTCGTCGTGTATACGGCGGGTAACTTCCGGGGAGGCAGCAAGGTCTTCGAGCTCCAGAACGCCTATGTGTCTTTCCTTGGTTTCACGATGGGTTACGATTATAGTACCTTCATGGATCTGGCCGCCCTTCCGCCCTCGATCGATTATGCGGGGCCTGCCGGACAGGTTTTCAGCCGTGCCACCCTGTTACGCTATGAGCGTGCTTTCGGTAAGGGATGGAAAGCGGGTGTAGGTATCGAGATGCCAGTGGTGGATGGCATCACGAACCAAAGCGTGAATATCAGTAACCAACGTATGCCGAACTTCCCTGCCTATATCCAATACGCTTGGAATAAGAGCAGCCATATCCGTGTAGCTGGTATCGTACGTAATATGACGTACGAGAACTTGGTGGCGCAACGGGCCGAGTCTAAGGCCGGATGGGGCGTGTTTGCCGCCTCTACGTTCAATGTGACGAGCAAGCTGAACTTCTACGGTCAGGCTACTTACGGCCGGGGGATCAGCCAGTTCTTGAATGATATCAGTAATCTGGACGTGGATCTGGTTCCGGATCCCGAGGCCAAAGGCAAGATGCAAGTGCTTCCGATGATGGGTTGGTACGCTGGCTTGCAGTATAATATCACGCCGAAGGTATTCGTCTCCAGCACCTATAGCCAGACTCGTTTATACAGCGAGAATGATTACCCGGTTACCCCGTCGGATCAATATCGCTACGGTCAATACTTGGTAGCCAACATTTTCTGGAACGTGAACGCTAATCTGCAAGTCGGCGCCGAGTACTTGAGAGGCTGGCGTACCGATTTCAACGATATGACCCGCCACGCCAACCGACTTAATGTTTCCGCTCAATATAACTTCTGATAATGTAGCGTTTTGTTGATGTGCCACACCGGGGGATTCTTGGTGTGGCATTTCTTTTCGAGGCGATTGGCAGGTCTGCGATTAATAGATGTTCGCCATGCTAATCAGCGGCTCATACAGCTTCTCGATATCCTGCGAATCGATCTCGATCTCTACTTGATCACCGGGGATAAGGGTCTGTCCGGCGGGAGCCAAGTCCTTGCGATCCCGGTGAATAGTCTTGATGATACAACGTTGGGGGAGGGTGAGGTGATCTACCTCCTTCCCGTCGAAATAGGCACCTGTCATGATCTCTACGAACAGGCTGGAACGCCCTTCGGTACGGAAGGCTGGAGTCGAGATCATCTCGTCGTAGAGAACCACGTTAAAAGGTTTTATCTGTAGCATTTCCGTGAAGTAATACGTAAGCCCGCCGACAATGATAGAGGGGTAGAATACATCCAGATGCCCGGTTATCTCCGTAATCAAGACGATACCCGTCAGCGGTGTCCGGACTACCGCCACCAAGAAACCTACCATGCTGATTAACATGATATAGCTGATGCTCTCCGTTTCAATGAAACCATACTTCACCAATAATAAGGCGATGATCTGCCCGAACAATCCCCCGGTAACTAGTGTAGGGATGAAATTCCCTCCCGGCAGTCCGGAGGAGAAAGAGAGAGACGTGAATATCAAGTGGATGAGCATCATCGCCGCTATCCATAAAACGGGGTGATATCCATGCATCGCTTGCATGATAAGGAATTGCTCGCCTCCTCCTGTCAAGTCGATCTCCGTCAATGAGATCGTATACGCTATGATAAGCAGGTACAACATCTTCATATAAGGAGGATGCTTCAGTCTGGTAAAGAAATCCTTGCACCAAAGGGTAAACATTGAGTAAATTTTCCCGAAGACGGAAATAACCACGGCCAGAAATAAGAACAACTTCAGTTGATCTATAAAAGTAGCCTGCGGGGCAATAGCGCTAATCTGCGAGTAGGGGTTGAAGGGGAAAATCAAGCTCGCTACACCTCCCGCCACGACTCCTGCCAGCAAGGTGGTAATGGCGGTCTTGGGAGCGTCGAACCGTTCGATGGACTCGATCACCAAAAGTGAGGAAGCGAGGGGAGCGGCGAAAGCGGCGGCCAATCCGGCACCTGCGCCGGCGGCCAAAAGTTGCTTGCGCTCTCCAGCCAATACGTGTCCCCATTTGGAAATGATATTCCCCACGTAAGATCCGATCTGTACGCACGGCCCCTCACGACCAAGGGACAGGCCGGCGCTGATTGCTAATATCCCTCCCGTGAACTTGGCGATTAATTGTGTCAACGGGTTCTTATAAGTGATCCTGCCATTGATAACCGCCCGTGTCTGGGGAATGCCCCCACCGGTAATCAGCGGCATCTTCTTGACCATCCAATTCACGCAAAGCAATATACCCCATAGCGTGAAGAAGAACAAGACATGGAAATACCAAGGGTAATGACCGTCGAAAAAAAGTTTCCGGCTATTGAATAACTGCTGGAGCAGATAGTGATAAGGTACCGCTACCAACCCGGTCAGCAATCCCACGAAAATGCTTACAAAATAAAGTCTGGCGTCAATAAGTTTCAATTTCCAGATCCGCCAGCGCCTCAATTTTGTTATATCTAAGAGATCATTATCCATCGGACTCACCTTGTTTTCGTTTCCTGTTACAACAACCGAGGTAAATAAGAGGTTTAAAATCTCATTCCATTGAACCTTTTTTAAAAAGCCTTGTTATTAAGATATAGTGTTTTTCATGGTATTAGAATTAAGTTAGATTAGGTTATCCGTCTTGTTCGTGAGAATAGGGCGGTTTTCCTGTTTATAGGGGTTTGTACTTTGAGGCGGTTAGGATTTCTTGGGCGTCGTTGTTTTGCATCAACGCCTCCGGGGTAGATCCCGTCTCCTTCATGTACTGGTTGATGATCTGCCAGCCTATCCAAGTCCCGATATTCCCGGGAGCGTCGTTCTCGGGGAAAATGGCCGGGGTATCCTCGAAATACTGGGAAGTTGTCAGTTGATCCGGGGTATAAAGATGCTTACGCTCGATGATTGCTTTCCAGATTGTTCCTTCGTTGTCCTTGCACCAGTTGTAGGCCTGTTCGGTGTATCCCATTAGCTCGGCGGCATCGGTAACGCCTAGGGCTTGCGAGAGCAGGTATTTGATTTTTCCCTCGTAAATCATCCGGTCCAGCAATACGTTCTCTTTTCCCGCGAAAGGATATTCGGACATGAGCCACCCCGCCAGATAATCCGGGACTACGAGTCCACGTTGCATTTTCAATTTCTGGGAGTCATAGAAGAAATCTTGATACAAGGGATAGTCCTTTCCCATGTACTTATCGATGGAAAGGGAAAGCAGGCTATCGCCTACCAATACGTTCTGGTTGAAACCGGATACATGCATATAGATAGCAGGGATCTGCATCGAGGGGAAATTCTCCTTTAGATAGGCGAATCCGTATCCCAAGGATTTCTCGATATCCTCCACGGAATCATATTGGGTGATAGCGTCACGATACAAGCCTTTCAAGGTAGGCTCCGAGTAATAATTCCGCATTTTCTCGAAGAAGCCGGGAGTCTCGATGGTTTGCAGGTTTAATATGCCTTTCCCGATGATATCCAGCATTTCCGGGTATTGTTTGATTAGTTCGGGTTGCAAGGTGGTATCTTCCGTATCGATCAGCCGGAATAAATCCTTGTCAAAACGATTGATATGCAGGGGTTCGACGGTAGCGTAGTTGATCGTATTTGTGTTTTGCCCGTTGCAGCTCAATAGCGTAGCGGACAAAATACAGGCCATGATGAGTTTTGTAACCATATCTCTTCGTATAATAATGTAATATGATAAGAAACGGATCGCATGGGGTAATATTGTGTGACTGGCATCTTATTACTACCTTTGCCTCCCTTTTATTTAAGATTCATCATGCGATATACGAACAAACAAATTCTAAAGATCACGTATCCGGTATTAATCAGCTTGCTCATGGAGCATATGATCGGATTGACGGATACCGCTTATCTGGGACGTGTCGGCGAGGTCGAGCTAGGTGCCTCCGCCTTGGCAGGAGTCTATTATCTTGTGATTTATATGCTGGGCTTTGGTTTCAGTGTAGGCGCTCAGGTGCTGATGGCACGTCGTAACGGTGAGGGGGAGTATAAACGGATCGGCGAGGTTTTCACGCAAGGCGGGCTATTCCTTTTTTTGCTGGCGGCGGTGTTGTTTACGGCCTCTAATCTGCTTACGCCCCATCTGCTCCACCGGATGATCGGTTCGGAAGAGGTGTATCGAGCGACGATGAGCTATCTGGACTGGCGGGTGTACGGGTTCTTCTTCTCTTTTATAGCGGTGATGTTCCGTGCGTTTTACGTGAGTACGACGAATACGAAGATCTTGACGGCCAATTCGGTGGTGATGGTGCTTACCAACGTGGTCTTGAACTATATCTTGATATTCGGTAAGTTCGGGTTCCCCGCTTTGGGGATAGCGGGTGCCGCTATCGCTTCCTCGATCTCGGAAGCTGTTTCCGTATTGTTCTTCGTGATTTATACTTGGAAGAAGATAGATTATAAAAAATATGGTCTGTTTCGTTTTACGAGAGTGGATTTTAGGATGCTGGGACAAATACTGAGTGTCTCTATCTGGGTGATGATCCAGCATGGGATCGCTTTTGGGGGATGGTTTATCTTCTTTATCGCTATGGAGCATCTGGGTGAGCGGCCGTTGGCGATTACGAATGTGGTACGTAGCATCTCCTCGTTCCTGTTTATGTTCGTGAATGCTTTCGCCTCCACGAACAGCTCGCTGGTTAGTAACTTGATCGGCGCCGGGGAGTCGGACCGGGTACTTCCGCTTAGCCGGAGGATGATCGGGCTATGCTATGCGTTCGTGCTACCGATCGGTATCTTGATTGCGATGTTCCCGTCTACCGTATTGCGTATTTATACGGATAACCCGGATTTGATCGCTAGCTCGATCCCCTCGCTGTGGGTGATGCTGTCCTCTTATCTCTTTGCCGTTCCCGGTTTTATTTATTTCTTTAGCGTATCGGGAACAGGCAATACCCGACGTGCGCTGGAAATCGATATGGCTAGCATATTCGTGTACGTATTATATATATTGTATGTCGCTGTATGGTTGCGTGCGGACGTGGCGGTTTGCTGGACTACGGAGTATGTATATAATATCATGATCCTTTCTTCTTTCTTCTATCTGTGGAAAGGAAATTGGCGTAACAAGAAAATCTGAAGACTTATCTTTTGATTAGTACGGTAATTCGTAAGGATAAATCAAAAAAGACCATCTTGGCATTCACGTTCTGTGTGATATGGCGTTCCGCTTTCGCCAATTCTTCCATCAAATCGATCACGTTTCGTTCGTTCACGAAAGGTGAGAACTTAACTGAGAAGCTTGCCTCGTCTAGATTCATATAATTAAGTTCGGGTGATTGGAACCGGTACATGAAGTTCTCCCGGATCAAATGCTGGCAATAGGAGAGGAAGTTCTTCTGTCGCTCCCGTCCGATCCCTGCCATGACGTCTGCCATCGCTTTCATGCCTTTTACGTTTCGTGCCCATGAGTTTCGCATCATGGCCTTGAATTGCTCCAGAAAGAATTTATTTTCCTCGCCCAAGCTAATCGCCTCCATCGCCTTGATAAAACTTCCGGAGGAGAGGTGAGCGACGTGTTTAGCGTCGTCGGGCGAAAGCCCGAAACGGGATACCATGGCATTCATGATCGCATCGGTCTCAATGGGACGGATGTGGATGCGTTGCGCACGGGATTGGATGGTCCCGAGGATAAGATCCGGAGTCTCGGATACCATAAGGATAACCGTTCTCATAGGAGGCTCCTCTATGATTTTCAGAAGCTTATTGGCACAAGTAGGATGCAGTTTCTCCGGCAACCAAACCATCAAGATACGATATTCCGCCTCATAAATCTTTAGGCTCAGTTTATGGATAATCTCGTCGCTTTCCTTGGAATAGATGATGGCTTGTGAGTTTCCGGCCTCGATATAATCCAGCCATTCATCCATATTGAAATAGGGATGTTCTTTGAGGAACCCACGCCATTCACTGAGATAATCATCGCAGACCTCTTTCTTTTTCTCTTTCTTGGCTACGATCGGGAATACAAAATGTAAATCGGGATGTGCCAATTCGTCATATTTGAGGCATGACGGGCAACGTCCACAAGCGTCCGTGTCCGTCCGGTTCGTACAATTCAGATAACGGGCGTAAGCCAAAGCCAGCGGAAACGCCCCGGCTCCCCCTTGCTCTGTGAATAACTGTGCATGGGGTACGATCCCCGTCCGAGCCGATTGTCTCAACCGTTCCTTCACTTCCTCTTGCCCGATGATATCTTTAAAATACATGAGATATTTCCTTTTCTATAGAATAATGAACGAAGTTACGGAAAAGTATTCAGATATCAAAAAGCGCGAGGTTTTGTAAATATCAATTGACATATGTAGAGTAAAACTAAGAACGGATACAATACCAAGTCAAGTCCAATAAAGAATATGTATTTCATTACCTTAGAATTTTAAAAATAACCATACTTAGCACATGATTGTTCAATCGTGTACTTCTATTAGACAACTCAGCGTACAAAAACCCCTATTGTATTTCAATAAATTTCTTTCGCTATTTTGTAAACGCTATCCGAGGCCATCATTGTGTAGAAATGTAAGCTCGGTACACCATGAGCGATCAGATCCTTGCACTGCTGTATACACCATTCCACACCCACCTCTTTCGCTTCCGCATCATCTTTACATTTACGTAATTCTGTCGCGAAAGGCTCCGGGATATCCGCACGGAATATCTTCGGAAGAACCGTTAATTGGTTCTTGAAAACGATCGGTTTGATACCGGGGATGATGGGAACCGTGATACCTTCCGCACGGCAACGATCCACGAACGCATAATATTTTTCATTATCGAAGAACATCTGGGTTACCAGATATTCAGCGCCATTTTTTACTTTCTCCTTTAAGTAATAGATATCAGATTCCATATTGGGTGCTTCCTCGTGTTTCTCCGGATAGCAAGCCATGCCGTACGAGAAGGGAGTCTCTATACCGTCTATCTTGGAACCGTCTAACGCGATACCTTCGTTGAAATGATTTACCTGCTGCTGTAAATCAGTCGCATGATCGTGGTATAACTCCGGGTTTTGCTGGGAGGCCTCTAAGGTCTTTATATCTCCCCTTAATATTAAGAGGTTGTTTACGCCAAGGAAGTTCAAATCGATCAAAGCGTATTCCGTCTCGTCTTTCGTAAAGCCTTTACATATAATATGGGGTACGGCAGGAATACCGTATTTATTCTGGATAGCCGAAGCGATCGCTACGGAGCCCGGACGTTTACGGATGTTTACTTTCTGGAAACTTCCGTCTGGTAAGGTTTTATAGACGAACTCGCTATGGTGGGAGGTGATATTTATGTATTTAGGGTCGAATTCCTTCAACTTGTCAATTACATTATACACCTTCTGGATACTGTTACCTTTCAGCGGCGGTAATATCTCGAAAGAAAAAGCGGTACTCTTACTATCCCTTATCAGATCAATGACTTTCATATTTTAATTATTTTTGACGCGAATGTAGCAAAAATCTTGGTAACATAGATTTTAATCCGCTATTTGTATATATCCATGCCACGGCTCTTTCATTTACCCATCCGTTTCGGCAGGCCGGAATGCATGAATCTCAAGTGAAATTCCGCACAATAAGTTTACGAGAGAAAATTGTGTATAAGAATCTGATAATCAGTAATTAAAAAACAGGATAATCTTTCTGCGAAAACACGTACATGTTTTTGGAAAAAGTCGTACGTGTTTTCCGGAAAGGTCGTACGTGTTTTCCGGAATCCTTCCACCGAAAACAAAAGCGCATGTTAAAATTTACAAGAAACCCCACTTTAACGAAATGTTAAATGAAAAAGCCGTGGCCTTCCGTTTGCTTTTTTTAGTTTATAGGCCGAACTATATATAAATTAGCGTATATTTGCGGTACACAAAATCTCCCATAGCGACGGCTATGGGCGTTTTTGCTTTTGAGCGATATTATTAACAGTGTAATTTGTTAATTTTAAACTAATTACAGCAAATTGTATAGATATGGAAAATTTAAATTGGTCTGAGCTGGGATTTGGTTATATCAAGACAGACTACAATGTAAGATGCTACTATCGTGACGGCAAATGGGGTGAGTTGGAAGTTTCTTCATCCGAGATTATCAATATTCACATGGCCGCTACTTGCTTGCATTACGGACAAGAGTCTTTCGAGGGTTTGAAGGCCTTCCGTGGAAAAGACGGTAAGATCCGTGTATTCCGTATGGATGAGAACGCTAAACGTATGCAATCTTCCAGCCGGGGTATCAAGATGGCTGAGTTGCCTGTAGAGATGTTCGAGGAAGCTGTACGTAAGGTCGTGAAATTGAACGAGCGTTTTGTTCCTCCTTATGAGAGCGGTGCCGCTTTATATATTCGTCCGCTGATGATCGGCTTGGGCGCTCAGGTGGGTGTGAAGCCGGCTCCCGAATATATGTTTATGATATTTGTCACTCCGGTAGGTCCGTATTTCAAGGGTGGATTCCAGCCCTCGAAGGTGTGCGTGCTTCGTGAGTATGACCGTGCGGCTCCTAACGGGACAGGTACGATCAAGGTCGGTGGTAACTATGCCGCTAGCTTGGTAGCTGGCGAGATCGCTCATTCCAAGGGATACGCCGCCGTATTGTATCTGGATCCGAAAGAAAAGAAATATCTGGATGAGTGCGGTCCGGCTAACTTCTTCGGAATCCGTGGCAATAGCTATATCACTCCGCAATCCCACTCGATCTTGCCTTCGATCACGAACAAGAGCTTGCAGCAATTGGCCGAGGATATGGGCTTGACGGTAGAGCGTCGTCCGGTTCCTTTCGAGGAGATCGCTACGTTCGACGAGGCTGCCGAGTGTGGTACCGCCGCGGTTATCGCCCCGATCTCACAAATCGACGATTTGGATGAGAACAAATCTTTTGTTATCGCCAAAGATGGCAAACCGGGTCCTGTTTGCGAGAAACTATATCATAAGCTACGTGCCATCCAGTATGGTGACGAGCCGGATACTTACGGATGGATCTCGATCATTGAATAATATCTTTTGTTTCGTAAGGACTGGAGTGCGCTCCGTCTTTACGAGACAGAATACGTTGATAGGCAATTGTTAGTTTGAACTTTACTTTTTGCAATAAAATTGCAATCTCCGCATTGCAAATGAGAAAAGATGTTTATCTTTGCATCGGTAATTCCAAATTTTCAATTACCAATTATGTAGGTGGAAGCATTCTTTAAAACACATAAATATCTGGTAGAGCATCTGTATTCTCCGGTACGAAGGGGATTGATGGATGAGATCAATTGGGAGGATCGGTTGATCGGTGTTAAAGGTTCGCGAGGAGTCGGAAAGACCACTTTCTTGTTAGACTATGCCCGTGAATATTTTGGTGCCGATAATAAGGAATGCTTATACATTAATTTAAATCATTTCTATTTTACGGAGCGTACACTCGTTGATTTCGCCGCCGAGTTTCGGGCTAAAGGCGGAAAGGTGTTGTTGATAGACCAAGTATTTAAGTATTCCAACTGGTCGAGAGAGTTGCGGTATTGCTATGATAATTTCGAGGACTTGAAGATCGTTTTCTCCGGTTCGTCGGTGATGCGTCTGAAAGAGGAGAATCCGGACCTGTCCGGCAAGGTGGTATCGTATAACCTCAGGGGGTTCTCGTTCCGTGAGTTCTTGAACTTGATGTCGGGGAACCAGTTTCCCGCGTACACGTTCGATGAGGTATTAGAGAATCATCAGGAAATCGCCAAACGTATTTGCTCGGTCGTAAGGCCGATGGCTTATTTCCAAGATTATCTCCATCATGGTTTCTATCCGTTCTTCTTGGAAAAGCGCAACTTCTCCGAGAACCTGCTGAAGACCATGAACATGATGCTAGAGGTGGACGTGTTATACATAAAACAAATCGAACAAAGCTACCTGCCAAAGCTACGCAAACTACTCTACTTATTGGCTACGAGCGCTCCTTGTACCCCAAACGTGAGTCAGTTGAGCAAGGATATCGAGACATCCCGGGCCACCGTGATGAACTATATCAAGTATTTGACGGATGCCCGTTTGATGAATATGCTGTATCCGGTGGGCGAATCCTTTCCGAAGAAACCCTCCAAGGTATATATGTATAACTCGAACCTGATGTACCCCATCCGTCCGATGGAGGTAAATGCCGGGGCGGTGCGTGAGTCGTTCTTTTATAACCAACTATTGAAAGACAATAAGCTGAATGAAGGAAACAAGAACGCCCACTTTCTGGTGAATACGATGTATAATTTCCGGATCGAGGAAAGCATGAAAGTGAAGAACAATCCGGATATGTACTATGCTGTCGATAAGACCGAGATCGGGGAGGGGAACATGATCCCGCTTTGGTTGTTCGGTTTTCTATATTAAGTAAGAATCTTTTTTAATACTAATAGTTTTATAGGTCTATGACAAAACAGAAGAAATTTTTAACCTGTGATGGTAATCAGGCCGCTGCTCATATCTCGTATATGTTCAGCGAGGTAGCCGCGATTTACCCCATCACTCCGTCGTCTACAATGGCTGAATATGTAGATGAATGGGCTGCAGCCGGACGTAAGAATATTTTCGGCGAGACTGTAATGGTACAGGAAATGCAATCAGAGGGTGGTGCCGCAGGTGCTGTTCACGGTTCATTGCAAGCTGGTGCCTTGACAACAACCTACACTGCTTCTCAAGGTTTGTTGCTTATGATCCCTAATATGTACAAGATCGCCGGTGAATTGCTTCCTTGCGTTTTCCACGTATCCGCTCGTACATTGGCTTCTCATGCGTTGTGTATCTTCGGTGACCATCAAGACGTGATGTCTGCCCGTCAGACAGGTTTCGCCATGTTGGCCGAGGGTTCCGTACAGGAGGTTATGGACTTGGCCGGTGTCGCTCACTTGGCTACGATCAAGTCTCGTGTGCCGTTCGTGAACTTCTTCGACGGTTTCCGTACCTCTCACGAGATCCAGAAGATCGAGGCTTTGGAGAATGAGGACTTGGCTCCGCTTATCGACCAGAAGGCCTTGGCTGAGTTCCGTGCCCGTGCCTTGAACCCGGAGAGACCGGTCGCTCGCGGTATGGCCGAGAACCCGGATCATTTCTTCCAACACAGAGAATCTTCCAACACGTACTACGAGGCAGTTCCCGCTATCGTAGAAGAATATATGAACGAGGTATCCAAGATCACAGGCCGTAAATACGGTTTGTTCGATTATTACGGAGCTGAGGACGCTGAGCGTGTGATCATCGCCATGGGTTCTGTTACGGAGGCCGCTCGTGAGGCTATCGATCACTTGATCGCTAAGGGCGAGAAGGTAGGTTTGGTATCCGTTCACTTGTATCGTCCGTTCTCCGCTAAGCATTTCTTGGCTGCCGTGCCTAAGACCGCTAAGCGTATCGCCGTATTGGATCGCACGAAAGAGCCGGGTGCTAACGGTGAGCCGTTGTATCTGGACGTAAAAGACTGCTTCTATGGTCAGGAGGATGCTCCGGTTATCGTAGGTGGCCGTTATGGTCTGGGTTCTAAGGATACGACTCCGGCTCAGATCCTGTCCGTATTCGAGAACTTGGCGTTGCCGATGCCGAAGAACCAGTTCACGATCGGTATCGTGGATGACGTTACTTTCACTTCTCTGCCTCAGAAGGAAGAGATCGCCTTGGGCGGTGAGGGTATGTTCGAGGCTAAGTTCTACGGTTTGGGTGCCGACGGTACGGTAGGCGCTAACAAGAACTCGGTGAAGATTATCGGTGATAACACGGATAAATACTGTCAGGCTTATTTCTCTTACGACTCTAAGAAATCCGGCGGTTTCACTTGTTCTCACCTGCGTTTCGGTGATCATCCGATCCGTTCTACTTATTTGGTGAATACCCCGAACTTCGTGGCTTGCCACGTTCAGGCTTATTTGCGCATGTACGACGTGACTCGTGGTTTGCGTGAGAACGGTACCTTCTTGTTGAATACCGTTTGGGGCGCCGAGGAGTTGGCTAAGCACTTGCCTAATAAGGTAAAACGTTACTTCGCTCAGAAGAATATCACTGTATATTATATCAACGCTACACAGATCGCCTTGGAGATCGGTTTAGGTAACCGTACCAATACGATCCTCCAGTCCGCTTTCTTCCGTATCACGGGTGTTATCCCTGTAGACTTGGCTATCGAGCAGATGAAGAAATTCATCGTTAAGTCTTACGGTAAGAAGGGCGAGGACGTGGTTAACAAGAACTACGCGGCTGTAGACCGTGGTGGCGAGTACAACCAATTGACGGTTGATCCCGCTTGGGCTAACCTTCCGGATGATGAGGCTGTCGTAAACAACGATCCCGCTTTCATCAACGAGGTAGTTCGTCCGATCAACGCTCAGGATGGCGACTTATTGAAGGTTTCCGCGTTCAAGGGCATCGAGGATGGTACTTGGGCGCAAGGAACCGCTAAATACGAGAAACGTGGCGTGGCCGCTTTCGTTCCGGTTTGGAATGAGGCGAACTGTATCCAGTGTAACCAATGTGCTTACGTTTGTCCTCACGCTTCTATCCGTCCGTTCGTATTGAACGATGAGGAGCAGAAGGGCGCTAGCTTCGCTATGTTGGACGTGAAGGCTCCGGCCGCTATGAAGGGTATGAAGTTCCGTATGCAGGTAGACGTTCTCGACTGTCTGGGTTGCGGTAACTGCGCCGATATCTGTCCGGGATTCAAGGGCAACAAGGCTTTGTCTATGGTTCCGCTGGAAGGCCAGTTGGCTGAGGCCGATAACTGGAACTACTGCGTGGCTAACGTTTCTTCTAAGCAAAACTTGGTAGACATCAAGTCTAACGTGAAGAACTCACAGTTCGCTACTCCGTTGTTTGAATTCTCAGGCGCTTGCTCCGGTTGTGGCGAGACTCCGTACGTGAAGTTGATCACCCAGTTGTTCGGCGACCGCGAGATGGTGGCTAACGCTACCGGATGTTCTTCTATCTACTCCGGTTCTGTTCCTTCCACTCCTTATACTACGAACGAGAAGGGTCAAGGTCCTGCTTGGGCAAACTCTTTGTTCGAGGACTTCTGCGAGTTCGGCTTGGGTATGGAATTGGCGAACGAGAAGATGCGTAAACGTTTGGAAGGCTTGTTGCAACAGATCACTGTGGGCGAGCATGCTCCGGCTGAGGCCAAGGAAATAGCTGCCGCTTGGATCGCTAACCAGAACGACGCCGAGAAGACGAAGGAATTGGCTCCGCAAATCATGGCATTCGTTGAGCAAGGCATCAAGGAGGGTTGTCCGGTTTGCGCTCAGATCAAGGAATTGTCTCACTTCTTGGTAAAACGTTCTCAATGGATTATCGGTGGTGACGGCGCTTCTTACGATATCGGTTACGGTGGTTTGGATCACGTGATCGCTTCCGGCAAGAACGTAAATATCTTGGTATTGGATACGGAGGTTTACTCTAACACGGGTGGTCAGTCCTCGAAGGCTACTCCGGTGGGCGCTATCGCTAAGTTCGCCGCTTCCGGTAAGAGGGTACGTAAGAAAGACCTTGGCTTGATGGCTACTACTTACGGTTACGTATATGTGGCTCAGATCGCTATGGGTGCCGACCAAGCCCAGACATTGAAGGCGATCCGCGAGGCCGAGGCTTACGACGGTCCTTCATTGATCATCGCCTACGCTCCTTGTATCAACCACGGTTTGAAGAAGGGTATGGGTAAGTCGCAAGCTGAGGAGAAAGAAGCCGTAGCATGCGGTTACTGGCACTTGTGGCGTTACAACCCGGCTTTGGAGGCAGAGGGCAAGAATCCGTTCACCTTGGATAGCAAGGAGCCGGATTGGAGCAAGTTCCAAGACTTCTTGAAGGGTGAGGTTCGTTTCGCTTCCGTAGCTAAACAATATCCGGCTGAGGCCGCTGAGTTGTTTGCCGCCGCCGAGGAGAACGCTAAATGGCGTCTGCGTAGCTACAAACGTATGGCTGCCGAGAATTGGGATGTAGAATAATAAGAACAGAAGTGAAAATATGGGGGTGTGGTAATATTTAAAAGCCACACCCTTTTTGTTATAGAACGATATGTCTTTTTTTGAAAGTATAAATAGACTTTATAATGATAATGAATTTGATTTTTTAGATGTGTTAAATGAATCAATTCATGTGTCGGATTTAGTGCTAAATTGGCCAGAACCCAATAGTAGCGTTCTATATGGAATTCATACAGGAGCTTGTTTTTATAATCATAAAAATAGGATGTTCGAAATTATTTATGATCTATCAAATGATAGATGTGTATTTCAAGCTAAGAGAGAAAAAGTGAAATATCCGATAGGGTTATTGATGAAATACAATAATATAGAAAGATGTTATATCCATACAAATAGATGGTATCAAGCTTATAATGATAGTTCCAATCAATTTATAGAATCAAAAGAGTCTCATCCTGTTATTAATAATAATGTCGTTGATGTAATAAGAATTCAGAACTTCGTTATAGATAACTTTTGTATAATTACAGATGCTGATATATTTCGTTACTCCTTCTATCCTAAAAGAAATTATCGTTTTTTTCAATCAGTAGTATTTAAGCAATATGTTAATGTTGAAGATGAAATTATAGCAAAAAAGGTTATACAAGAGTGGCAGAATAATTTTTTTAAAGACAGACAGTATGAGTCTGAAGATGGTGAAATAAGATATAGAACTGATGATTTATTGCTGGTTTTTAGGGAATATTTAAATATGGGAAGAAAAATAGATTCTTATATTAGAGAGAATGACACTTATGAGAATTGTTTTTATTTTAAAGTATTAGAAGAATATGTGGTGTTTCTTAAAAAAATCGGTATAATATTAACATTGGAGATTTTAAATGAGTTTGTGGAAGAATGTAGAAAAGAATCGTCACAATATTCCCATTATTCGTTATTACAGATGTTTTATTATCTGTTTTATAATAGGAATGGTGAAATTAGTGAATCAATATGCTGTCTGTTTAATAAATGTCAAAACAGGAAGGAGGCTCCTAAATTTTGTGTTGATATAAATACTACCTATAAAATAACGGGACGATTTTTGAAGTTGGCTTTTTTGTCTTGGAAATTTCGTGTAAATAGTTAAAATAAAGACGGTGTCTCCGGAAACGGAAGGCACCGCTTTTTTATGGGGTGGATGGGAATTTTACACGTATACTAGCATAGGCTTACACATATAGTGACGTAGAGCTATACATAAGGCAGTACTGACCTGCACTATCGTATGTGTAAGCCTGCGCTACCGTATCTACACGTTTGCATGAACGTTCTGCAATTATGCACGAATGTATCTACAAGCTTATACTATCGTATGCGCGGTTTGTCAGAAGACCGGGATCGAATAGACCAGCCCCAGCGATATGCGGTGTGTATCCGGCTCTATGGCTCCCATTCGCGTGGCGGCTTTCTCTAGGATAACGCCCCGGTAGGTGTATAGGACGAATACGAAAAGGTCGAGTTGCTTGAAGGGGAAGAATTCCACGCTACTCTGCGCGTTCCACGAACGGCGGTACATCCCTTTCCGGAAATCGCCGTTGCCCTTGTACACCCGGGCGGTCTCGTACGCCCCTTTCACGTAAACGTTCCATTGGGGGTGGACACGGTAATCCACGTCGCCGATAATCGATAGGTATTCGGTGTTCATGGCGGTATGAGGCGTTCCGGGCAGACGGCTGACGACCCCATGCTGGTCGATCCCTTGGCGGGTGTACATAACGTCGAGGTACGTTAGCAACGGGCCTTTCTCATAGGTATTGCCACAGGTGAAATAGTAGGAGTAGCGCTTGCGGGTCTGCTGCCCGACGGCGGTGGCGTAACGCAGTTGCAAGGTCTTGTCCAGATAATAGCTATTCCAGTTGACCGTGTACATAAAGGGTATCTTGGCCTTGGCGGTACCCTCGGGAAGTCCGGTAGGGTAGATGTCCTCATCGTTACCGTTGCGGTTATTCACGATCTGGAAACAAAGCTCGTGGTCCGGGTTGACTTGCCAGTTGCCCGAGATACCGGCTTGGTAGGCGGTCAGTAAATTATTGAACTCGCTAAACTCTCGTACCCGGATGGAATTGACGTAATACTCGTATCCCCCGAAATTAACGAACTGCTTGCCGATCGTGAAATTGAGATTATGCCGTGCCTTTAGGTTCACGTAAGCCAGCTCGAGCGAGGAGGAGAGGTTGTCGAGCGAATAGGGATCGGAGTATTTGTTGAACGACTGCCGGTAATGATACCCCAGCCACTTGCCTACATCCCCCTTGATCTCCAGCCGGACACGGTTCAGCTTGAAGTTCATACCGTCTAGCTCCTTTCCGACAAACTCAGCGTTGGCCGAGGTGAAAAGCTGGAAGTTCATCTCGGCGCTATTGATCTTGATCTCTCCGTTCGATAATCGTTCCACGAGTGTAGGTTCCCCGTTATTCTCCCGAAGGGTCTCTTGGGCCGTCAGGCTGGCGTTCGTGGCTAGACAAAGCAAGAAAAGTAGAAAATGTTTCCTCATACGATAGATTTAGTTGGTAACAGCCTACAAAAGTATAAAAAACGTCTTAACCAAGATACGTTTAAGGGGATGAAAATGGGTGTTTAGGGGATGCGGACTTTCGTGCTATCCGCATCCCGAGGTGTATACGCTTTCTCTAGCCTCCGTCTAGAACCTCAATTGAGAATTCAATTCCGGGAACTGCGCTTGATGCCAATACGGGTAGATCGGGGTCGTCTGGCTTGCCATATCGAGGCGCTTCACCTGCTCCGGGCTGAGGCTCCAGCCTACGGCCTCTAGGTTCTGCCTTAGCTGCTCTTCCGTGCGGGCACCTATGATAAGGCTGCTTACTGTAGGCCGTTGCAATAACCAGTTCAAGGCGCATTGGGCTACGCTATGCCCGGTCTCCTCGGCTACCTGTTCCAATACCTCCACGATGTCGTACAGGCGTTCGTAAGAAGTAGCCTCGTCAGGTATCGGGCTTCCTCCGCGAGCGACACGCCCGTCCGTCGGGATCGGGTTATTCCGGCGGTACTTCCCGCCCAGACGTCCGGCGGATAAGGGGCTCCAGATAATGGCGCCCACCTTCTGGTCGATGCCTAGCGGCATCAGTTCCCACTCGAACTCCCGGTTCAGCAAGGAGTAATAAACCTGTTGGGCCACGTACCGGCTCCATCCATACCGCTCCGATACGGAAAGCGACTTCATTAAGTGCCAGCCGGAGAAGTTCGAGCAAGCGATATAACGGACCTTCCCGCTCGTCACCAAGTCGTCCAAGGCTCGGAGTGTCTCCTCTACCGGGGTATTCGCATCGAAACCGTGCATATGGTAAATGTCGATATGATCCGTGTTCAATCGTCTCAGGCTCGCCTCGCACGCCTGTATCAGATGGAAACGGGAAGAACCGATGGCGTTACGGCTCTCCGGGCTGAGGTTGAAAGTCGCCTTCGTGGAGATCAAGAGGCGATTCCTCAATCCGTGGATCGCCTTTCCCAAGATTTCCTCGGAAAGACCGTTGGAGTAGACATCCGCCGTATCGAATAGATTCACCCCGGCGTCCAAGCAAAGATTGACCATACGGGTAGCCTCTTCCACCTTGGTATGTCCCCAACCTTCAAAACCATTCGTGCCACCAAAAGTAGCCGTACCTAAACAAAGTGCCGGAACGTATAATCCGGAACCTCCTAGTTGTCTGTATTCCATAAAAAACTATATCTATTATTTGATGAAGGAAATGAAAATACAAATGTAACAAATAAAGTGTATCTTTGTCATTAAAAGAAGATAATAGGTATAAGTATGATTAAGGCAGTATTTTTTGACATTGACGGTACGTTGGTAAGTTTCAAGACGCATAAACTACCGGACTCCACGGTCCGGGCCTTGGACCTGTTGCGAGAAAAGGGAATCAAGGTTTTCATCGCTACCGGCCGCCAGTTGCAATCTATCAATAACCTCGGGACGCAAGAGTTCGATGGCTATGTTACCTTGAACGGAGGATATTGCTTGGCCGGAAAAGATAAGGTTATCTATAAACATAATATCCCGGCGGGGGATATAGAGGCGTTGATCCGCTATCAAGAGAATGAGGAGGCGTTCCCGTGCGCCTTGGTGGAGGAAGATGGGATTTACCAGAACTACGTGGATGATTCTGTGCGACAGCTTTACGACATGCTAGACTTCCCTCATCCTCCCTTGCGTCCTTTGCGTGGCAACGGGGGTAAGGAAGTATACCAGCTGATAGCCTTTTTCTCTCCCGGCCATGAAGAACGTATCATGTCCGTCTTGCCGCATTGCGAGGCTACTCGCTGGAACCCGTTATTTGCGGATGTCGTGCCGCGGGGGAGCAGTAAGGCGGTAGGGATCGATAAGATCATCGAGCATTACGGGATCTCGCTCCACGAGACGATGGCTTTTGGCGATGGAGGCAACGATATGGCCATGCTTCGCCACGCCGGGATCGGGGTAGCCATGGGTAACGCCGGCGACGAGGTGAAAGAGGCGGCGGATTACGTGACCGACTCCGTAGATGACGATGGTGTCATGAACGCTTTAAGACATTTCGATGTTATATGAATAAACAGTTTAATAACGCTAAATCACAAACGCTATGATTGATGAATTGGTAAGCTATAATCGTGAGTTCGTAAAGAACAAGGGGTATGAGAAGTATATCACGAATAAATATCCCGATAAGAAGATCGCCATCGTGTCTTGCATGGATACCCGGCTGACCGAGTTGCTACCCGCCTCCTTGGGCATCAAGAATGGAGACGTGAAAATTATAAAGAACGCAGGGGCGATCATATCCCACCCCTTCGGAAGCGTTATCCGGAGCTTGATGGTGGCGATTTACGAGCTTGGGGTTGTAGAGGTAATGATAATCGGGCATACCGATTGCGGAGCCAAGCACATGAATAGCTCCGAGATGATCGAAAAGATGAAAGAGCGGGGAATCCCGCAGGAACGAATAGATATGATCCGATATTGCGGTATAAACTTCGAGTCGTGGTTGCGGGGATTCGAGACCTCCGAGGCTTCCGTGCACGAGACCGTGGAGCAAATTCGGAATCATCCGCTGATTCCGTCGGATATAACGGTAAGAGGGTTTGTAATAGACTCTGTTACAGGCGAATTAACGCCGGTGGAGTAATCCCCGGCGTATTTAGACTTATTTGCATAAGTCATAAATAATCGAAAAAATGAAATATTTTATTATGTTCTACAACATTGTTTCGGATAAAATGGTTATCTTTGTAACGAATTAAGAAAGAAAGATCGTTTTAGGATTATTTATTAACTGGCTTTCCAAGCGTGGGAAGCGTAAAACAAAAAGATTATGATGATGAGAGAAAATGAGAAAAGCCTTCGTGCTTTAGCGATGTTGCGTTATCAAGCAGATCGTTACCAGTCAGCTGGCAATGGTGCCATGAGTCAGCGATTAAACGCTGAGATCCGTCGCCTTATGAGCGAAATGAGTGTAGATGCGGATAAGAACTAAAAGACCGCGTCTTTTTAAGTAAAGAATTAAAGTAAGAAATAAATTAGATGTCATCTCTTACCTCCGTTCAAAACGGAATGGTGAGAGATAGGAAATGAGGATTACCTTTGGCGATACGGCCGGGTGAGCCTTTTTTTTGTGCCCTTTCCTTTCCTCCTCCTTCGCGTATCAGGGAAATTACTTATATTTGTGGATGAAAAAGCTAAAACAATAATCATTTGAACACAAAAACGATGAAAAAAGCAGGATTACTCTTAATGTCGCTGGCATTAAGTACGGCTCTTTGGGCGGAAAGTCCGGAGAAGAAAGGTTTGGACGTGATAAATAGATCGACCGCCGAGGCGCATATCGGTTTCTTGGCCGATGATGATCTGGAGGGCCGTGAGGCCGGTTTCCGTGGAGGCCGTATAGCGGGCGATTATATCGTGGCGAACCTGAAATCATTGGGTATCGACCCTGTAGGAGACTCTTATTACCATCCGTTTGAGGCTTACCATATGGAACGCCAGAAGAGAGGGGCCCGCTGGCAGGTGCAGCCGGATTCCATAGCGGCTATCAAGCAAACCGGTGTTTTCCAGAAACTTTCCTTGAATAATATCTTGGGTAAGATAGAGGGCAAGAACCCGAGTGAGATCGTGATCGTCGGCGCTCACTATGACCATCTGGGTATCGACCCGATGCTGGATGGCGACCAGGTCTATAACGGGGCGGACGATAACGCCTCCGGAGTCTCTGCCGTTTTGCAGATAGCGAGGGCTTTCCTTGCCACGGGCCAGCAACCGGAGCGAACCGTTATATTCGCTTTCTGGGACGGTGAGGAGAAAGGGCTTCTCGGATCGAAAGCCTTCGTTCAGTCTTTTCCAGAGATAAAGAACGTGAAAGGATATTTGAATTTCGATATGATCGGCCGTAACAATAACGAGGCGAAGCCTACCCATGTGGTTTATTTCTACACAGAGGCGCACCCTGCTTTCGGCGATTGGCTGAAGAACGATATCAAGAAATACAACTTGAATCTGGCACCGGATTATCGTCCGTGGGATAACCCGGTAGGAGGGAGTGATAACGGTTCCTTCGCAAAGATAGGTATCCCTATTATCTGGTATCATACCGACGGGCATCCGGATTACCATCAACCGAGCGACCATGCCGACCGGATTAATTGGGACAAGGTGGTGAATATCACGAAGGCCTCGTTCCTTAATATGTGGTATATGGCGAATGAGAAAGATTTTTAGAGATTATACGTCTTTTTCAATAGAAGATATCTAATAAAAGTAAGTTAACTTCATCGGCGAAGTAAGTTAACTTACTTTGGCATTTTAATTAACTTACTTTGCCGATGAAGCTGGCTTGCTTTTATATTCTGAAAAAACGCTTGAATTACTGTAATTTCATATCTTACCGCAGATACTTAGTTCTACATGAACTCAAGTCGATTTTAACTTAAAATCGTTTATATTTCTAATTTTATATTGTAAAACATAAAAAATAAGGGAGGATTTATTTAATTATAATAACACAATGTAATGAATATTTCATATCTTTGCCTCCGATATAAAATGTGCTAGGTATTTTGGCGCCAACTAAATAAAACAACTTCTACTTAAGAAAAGTTCATGTAGGACTCCGATAGTTAGCCCATTTTTTATTTGAACTTAATTACGCTAGAACTCAGGAGTGAGTGTATGTATGTGAATAATTTTAAAAGACAAATGTTTCGCCAAGACATTGTCTAATTATTTATCAATAAAACCATCAGTTATGTTGAAAAACTTTAAACCTGTCAGCTTAATTCTATGTGCGGGTGCGTTATGCTTCTCGGGAAGCATGTATGCCAACATCGCACCTGTTGAGCAAGGTACCTCTATCTCCCAGCAAAACGGGAAAGTAACAGGTACAGTGGAAGATGATTTCGGCCCAGTGACCGGAGCGTCTGTTGTCGTGAAAGGAACGTCTAATGGAACGATTACCGATATGGACGGTAATTTCACCTTGGATGGCGTCAAGAATGGTGATGTAATCCAAATCTCATTCATTGGTTACTCCACCATGGAGCTTACGTATACCGGTAAGCCGGTAGGCGTTATCAAATTAGCGGAAGACACCCAGAAATTGGATGAGGTCGTGGTTACGGCCTTGGGTATCAAGCGTGAGAAGAAAGCGTTGGGATATGCTACGCAAGAATTGAAAGGAGACGAACTTGTAAATGCACGGGAAAGTAATATTGCGAATGCGTTATCTGGTAAAGTATCGGGTTTGCAGGTAGTTCGTTCTAGTAGTGGCCCTGGCGGTTCTTCAAAAATTGTATTGCGTGGTAATAATTCATTAACTGGATCTAATCAGCCGTTGATTGTTGTCGATGGTATTCCAATGGATAACTTTACTGGAGGAGTTGATGATGCTTGGGGTAATAGCGGCGTGGATATGGGTAATGGTTTGTCAGATATCAACCCGGAAGATATCGAATCCATGAACGTGTTGAAAGGAGCTTCAGCCGCCGCGTTATATGGTTCTCGTGCAGGTAATGGCGTAATTTTGATTACGACGAAATCGGGTAAAAAGCAAAGTGGATTAGGTATTACTGTAAATGCCGGAGTTACAGTGGAAAGCATGTTTTTGAAACCAGAATTACAGAATACGTATGGTCAGGGTACAAATGGCATATATAATGTGAAAGACCGTTCAAGCTGGGGGCCTGTTGCCGATGGTTCCGTAACAATTGATCGCTGGGATGGGCAGAAAGTCCAGATGTATACTTATGATAATATAGATGCTTATTTCCAGAAAGGAACTTCATTCAATGAAGGTGTATCTTTTCAGCAGAGCTATGATGGGACGGCGGTATTCGCCTCAATTAATCGCTCTGATGATAAGGGCATCGTTCCGGGTGCATCATTAAATAAAACGTCTCTTACTTTGCGTGGAACAAGCGAGTTCGGTCCGGATAAAAGATGGAAATTAGATGCAAAAGCCAACTATTTAAATAATAACGCAAAGAATCGTCCAATCCAAGGTATTAACCAATCGAATGCCTTTAGTACGATCTATAATTTACCACGATCGCTGGATATTAGGGATCTGGAGAACTGTTTGGACGAAAATGGAAATATGATTTGGTGGGATACCGAGAGTACTCCCCAAGAAAATCCGTATTGGATTAAAGATTATAGAACAAATCAAGACTCTCGTAATCGTTTGTTAGGTACAATTTCTCTTTCTTATAAGATAACGGACTGGTGGAACCTCGAGCTAAAAGGCGGTACGGACTATTATACGACTACGACTACAAATAAGGTATATTCTGGTGGTAATGTGAATCCGAAAGGGCGTTACTCTGAGAAGTCGGAGACTTTTTATGAGAACAACTATAGTTTCTTGACTACCTTTAAGAAAGATAACCTTTTTAGCAAGTTTGGTGGTTTTGTGACCGTGGGTGGAAACTTGATGATGCAACGCCGTAAGAAATTAGAGGCTGGTACGGGTGATTTATTGATCCCGAATCTATTTGCGATGTCTAATGCCGCTGACAAGAATAATATGACGCATACATCTGAAGATGTACAGCGCAAGATGAATTCTATTTACGGTTCTTTGCAAATGAACTGGGATGGCTGGCTGTTTATGGATATTACGGCTCGTAATGACTGGTCTTCCACTATGAGTAAAGAAAACCAATCTTATTTTTATCCTTCGGTTAGCTTATCTGGTGTTATTTCAGATATGGTGGAAAAGGTTGGCGGTACAATGCCGGAATGGATGAGTTTCGCTAAGGTTCGTGCTTCTTATGCGGAAGTAGGTAATGACCTTGATCCATATCAATTGTATACTGTATTCAAGGTTGATAAAGATCCAAATGGTAACCCAACTGCAGCTCTAGGAACTACTTTATATGATTCTTCTGTACGTTCAGAGTTGATTAAATCTTGGGAAGCCGGTATTGATTTGAAGTTTTTCAATAATCGATTAGGTATTGATGCGGCTTGGTACAAATCTAATGCTACCCGCCAATTGCTAGATTTGGCAATGGATCCATTTTCTGGTTATTCCAAACGTAAGATCAATGCAGGTAATATTCAAAATTCAGGTGTGGAATTAATGCTTTATGGTACTATTTTGCAGAATCCTAGAGGCTTAAATTGGGAAACAACATTGAATGCTTCCTTCAATAAAAATAAAATCATAGATTTGTATGAAGGAGTAAATGAATATGGCATCAAGACTTTTGATGATTTAAAGATTGTAGCCCGTACGGGTAGTTATTATGGCGATATTTATGGTAAAAAATTCCAACGTGTTGAAAGTGGGGAACATGCTGGTAAAATTATTGTAGATGCTCAAGGTTTACCATTAGTTACTTCAGATGATTATTATCTGGGGAATCAACAGCCTGATTGTATGTTGGGATGGACTAACTCGTTCTCTTATAAAAATATTTCTTTGAGCTTTTTGATTGATGCTCGTATTGGTGGAAATATTTACTCAGCGACCACTGCTAATTTGTACAAGGCAGGTAATGCCGCAGGTACCGTTATAAATGGAACCCGTGAGGAATTTGTAGTTCCGAATTCAGTGACTTCTGATGGAAATGGTGGTTATACGGCAAATTCTAATGCTGTTACTCCTGAATTGTACTGGGGACGTGCTGCCGGAGGTAATATCGGTGTGGGTGAGGCATTTTTATATGATGCTACTAATATTCGTCTACGTAATATTACCGTTGGTTATGATTTTGAGAAAAAATGGTTAGAGAAAACCCCATTACAGAAAGTACGTGTATCATTCGTGGCGAATAACGTTTGGATGATTGTAAATCATTTGGAAGGTATTGATCCGGAATCTATTTCGGCTACAAATTCCAATGCTACTGGTTTTGAGAATGGGGCAGCTCCGACTTCTCGCTCTTTCACATTTAATGTAACAGTTGGTTTCTAATAAGAAAGATGATTTTAAGTATGAAAACATTAAAAAGAACAATAATAGGGTTAGCTTCATTAGCCGTTTTATTTACTGCATGTAACGACTTTGAGGAAATAAATAAAGACCCGAATGCCGTAGATGAAAGTGCGATCAAAGTATCTTATCTACTGAATAAATCAATCAAGGGGGCACAGCAGAACCCGCATATCGCAGAGCGTGTGTTCGTGTATCAATGGAAAAGTGCGGCTCGTTTTGAACGTCGTAGTGGTTTAGCTACAGGTGCGAATTATAATGATTATAATACGGACTACTTTGGCGTTGATTATGGAGTGGGATGGCTGAACAATGTTAATATGGCCGTGAAAATTGGTACGGAACGTGCCGCCAATCCGGAGTATCCTTATGAGAACAATTTGCTACAGATGTCTCGTATTTGGCGGGCTTATGTCATCTCTGAATTGGCTGATAACTTTGGTCCTGTGCCTCCGGCAAACGCTTTTGATGGTATCGTAGAATATAAGAGTATAGAAGATATTTATGATTTTATTATTTCTGAATTGAAAGATGCCGCTGGCAAGATAGATGTAAATGCGGATATGAGCGCTATTACATCAGAGAAAACGGATGCTTTCTATGATGGTGATGCCTCTAAATGGATAAAGTATGCGAACTCATTACGCTTGCGCTACGCTATGCGTTTATCTGCTGTAGATCAAGCTAAAGCAAAGGCTGCTTTTGAGGATGCCGCTTCGACGAATAATTTTATTACTACGCAAGATGAAATTGCTCAGGTGCAAGAAAAAGGCGGTTGGACTGATCTTGATGGTGTGATGTCTCGTCCTTGGAATGCCCAACCCATTTCGGTCACCATTAATAATATGATGATTGGCCTAGGAGGAATCGATTTCCAAGTTCCTGCGGCGATAAAAGAGGATGTGGTATTGAAAGATGCTCGTAATTATCTAGGCCTTCGATTAGAAAAACACTTACCGGTTTCTACGAATGATCCGGCTGCAGGCTATTTCTTTGATGCTCTTCCTTCAAAGATTGATCCTCGTGCTACTAAGTTGTTTCATATTCCGGGATATGATGATGGTACTGTTTATTTCTCTAATATCGGTTTGGCTGATAAGGCTCGTTTAGCGGATCCTGCTACTGGAAATGTTGAGGATAACAATAAGACATATTTGGAGTTGAACGTGAAATATACTTGGAATACTTGGGTTGCTGGAAAATGGGATAAATACTCAGCGCTAACCAGCGAATTGACAGGAGCAAGTAAGACTTATCCTTCTTTATCCAAGATATATCGTGAAAGTACGAATAAGCGTGTATGGTTTGGGCCGTGGGAGACGGAGTTCTTATTGGCTGAAGCTGCGTTGTATGGTTGGAACGTGTCTGGTAGTGCGAAATCTCATTATGAGGCTGGTATAGCAGCTAGCTTTGAATATCACGGTGTATCTGAGTTCTTAAATGATTATTTGAGTTCTACGGAATATAACCGTGTAGGTACTTCTGTCGCTTTTGATCATACGGCGGAAGCAAAGTCTTATACGGCTGAATATGTAGATGGTTATACTGGTGAGAAAAAGACTACTACTTATACTTATCCGAAAAATTCTATTTATAAGAATGGTACGGTCAATAATGATAAGCTGACAAAGATAATCTCGCAAAAATACTTGGCACAGGTTCCTTGGTTACCTTTAGAGGCATGGTCTGATCATCGTCGTTTAGGTTTGCCTTTCTTTGAGAATCAAGCTGTTGAGATAGATTATAACGTTTCTAGTAACGAGTTGCCTCTTACTCGTGCTAACTGTAAGGAATGTAAGTGGGAATTCTATCAAGAACGTCTGCGCTATCCAGCGAATATGGAAATCAATAGTAAGGATAGTTATATGAAAGCTGTTGAGCTATTGGGTGGAGCTGATTTAATTTCTACTCCGCTATGGTGGGCTAAACATTGATTTATATGAAAGAGGGTGTGTCAAAAGCCCCTGTTTTTGTGTATTTGTGCCGACCGCTATTATAAGCATCTAACAATGCCCATCGTAAGCCCCTGCCGACTGCGGTCGAAAGGTGCTTATGATGGGCATTCTAATAAACGTAGTATATCTTACTTGACCAACGCAGTATATATTATTGGGGCAACGCAGTATATATATTGTCCATTCCTAAAATCACTTGTCACTAAACTCACGACCTTCCTGGTTTACTGAGATACCGGAGTGATACTCATCTCTCTCCGGTTACTCTTGTATATGTTAAACTCAAAACATATCTGCCCTTTTTATGTTTATACAGGATAAATGACATTCGTTGACGCAAAAACTAAAACATTGTCTATCAAAATAAACAAAAAACAGTAGTTATGTTGAAAAGATTCAGACCAGTCAGCTTAATCCTGTTGGTAGGGGCGCTTGGGTTCTCGGGAAACTTATACGCCACGCCTATGCCCGGGATTCCGAAGGTTGACATTTCCCAGCAAAACGCAAAGGTGTCGGGAATAGTTGAGGATGCCTTAGGACCCGTTACCGGGGCGTCCGTAATCGTGAAAGGAACTACCAATGGTACTATGACCGACTTGGACGGGCATTTTACTTTGGATAACGTGAAGAAAGGGGATATCATACAGATATCGTTTATCGGTTATACCTCGCAAGACATCCCATATACCGGCCAGTCCGAGATTACGGTTAAACTCGTGGAAGATACCCAGAAACTCGATGAGGTGGTGGTGACTGCCTTGGGTATGAAACGAGATAAGAAAGCCTTGGGCTATGCCATGCAGGAGTTGAAAGGGGACGACCTCTTGGCCTCCCGTGAGCCGAATTTGGCGAACTCCCTTTCCGGTAAGGTTTCCGGTTTGCAGATCGTCCGTTCAAGCAATGGCGTAGGAGGGTCCTCTAAGATCGTACTTCGTGGTAATAACTCATTGACGGGTAGCAACCAGCCCTTGATCGTCGTAGACGGTACCCCGATGGATAACTTCACCGGTGGCGTGGATGATGTATGGGGTAACTCCGGAGCGGACATGGGTAACGGCCTTTCGGATATCAACCCGGAAGATATCGAGTCCATGACGGTATTGAAGGGTGCTTCCGCCGCCGCCCTTTATGGCTCACGTGCCGGTAACGGTGTGATCTTGATCACTACCAAGTCCGGACGTAAGAACGAGGGACTCGGTATTACGATCAACGCCGGTATCACCGCCGAGACGATTTTCCTGAAACCTGATTTACAGAACGACTTCGGACAAGGCTCCGTGGGCGTTTACGATAACCAATCCCGCCTTAGCTGGGGACCGAAAGCCACGGGACAAATGGTAACCGATTGGAGAGGCAATCAAATCCCCCTGCATACTTATGATAATATCGACGCTTTTTTCCGCACCGGAACCTCCTTTAACGAGGGTGTCAGCTTCCAGCAGAACATAAAGGGGACGGCGGTATTCGCCTCCGTAAACCGTTCCGACGATGCTAGCATCACCCCACGCTCAAAACTAAACAAGACGAATATTACCTTGCGTGCCACCACTTTCTTGGATGAGGCGGAAAAGTGGAAAGTAGATGCCAAGGTGAATTATATCAATCAAAACGCACATAACCGCCCGATTCAGGGCGTGAATCCCTCGAACGCTTTCAATACGATCTATAACCTGCCTCGTTCCTTGAATATCCGTGAGTTTGAGGATGACGTGGATGAGCAAGGCAATATGATTTGGTATGACGCCTCCAAGAATCCGCAGGAGAACCCTTATTGGGTGACCCGTTATCGCCAGAACGAGGATACCCGTAACCGTTTGTTAGGAAATATCTCCTTGAAATATGCCCCGACCGATTGGTTCGATATTGAGTTGAGAGGTGGTACGGATTATTATACCACGACGAAGAGCGAGAAAGTATATGCCGGTGGTAATACCAGTCCGAGAGGTCTGTATACCGAGGGATCGGAGACCTTCTATGAGAATAACTTCAGTTTCTTGGCTACGGCCCGGAAGGATAACTTGATCGATCGGCTGGGAGGCTTCGTTACTTTCGGTGGTAACTTGATGCTCCAGCAGCGTAATAAGATGAACGCTTCTGCCGGAGAGTTGTTGGTGCCGAACTTGTTCTCGCTGAATAATGGCGTGAATAAGCCAACAGTCACTTCCGAGTTGATCCGCCGTCGTATGAATTCCTTGTACGGGTCGTTGCAGTTGAACTGGGATGGTTATCTGTTCTTGGATGTTACGGCACGTAACGATTGGTCGTCTACGATGTCGAAAGCCAACCGCTCTTATTTCTATCCGTCTGTCAGCTTCTCCGCGGTGATCTCCGATATGTTGCCGAAGATTGGCGGAAGCATGCCGGATTGGTTCTCTTTCGCTAAGGTACGTGCCTCCTTCGCTGAGGTAGGTAACGACTTGGACCCGTATCAATTATATAACTTCTACTCTGTAGGCAAGGACCCCAACGGGAATACGACGGCGAAACCGGGTAAGGTACTTTACGACTCGGACGTACGTAGTGAGTTGATTAAATCATGGGAGGCCGGTTTCGATATCCGTTTCTTTAATAACCGGTTAGGCTTGGATGCCGCTTGGTATAAGTCCAACGCTACCCGCCAGTTACTGGATTTACCGATGGACCCGTTCTCCGGCTATGCTTCCCGTAAGATTAATGCGGGTAACATTCAGAACGAGGGTTTGGAGATCTCCTTGAACGGTACGATTCTAGACAATCCCGCCGGATTGAGCTGGAGCTCTACGGCGCAGTTCTCCTTGAACCGGAATAAGATCAAAGAATTATACGAGGGCGTGAATCTATATGATATAAAGACGTTCGACGCTATCCAGATCGTAGCTCCGGTAGGTGGTTATTATGGTGAGATCTACGGGCAGACCTTTATGCGTGTGACCGATGAGAATAGTCCTCACTATGGAAAGATCGTCGTAGGTGATGATGGTTTGCCTTTGATCTCTACCGAGAAGTCGAAAGTAGGAAACCAGAGTCCGGATTGGATGATGGGTTGGACCAATAATTTCTCTTATAAAGGTTTTAACCTGAGCTTCTTGATAGACTTCCGTATCGGTGGTAGCATCTATTCGGCGACAGCCTCCAACCTGTATACCCGGGGTAACGCCGCCGGAACAGTGGTGAATGGTGATCGTGCCGAATTCGTGGTACCGAATACCGTGGTTCAACAGGGCAGTGGTTATGCGGAGAATACGGTCGCCGTCACTCCCCAGAACTATTGGGAGCGTATTGGGTCTACCGGAAATTATGGTTTACCAGAGGTTTATACCTATAGCGCCACCAATGTCCGTTTGCGTAATATCACCTTTGGCTACGAGTTCAATCGACAGATGTTGAAGAAAACGCCTTTCCAGCGTGTACGTCTATCCGCTACTTGTAACAATGTTTGGATGATCCATTATAACTTGCCGGGTATCGACCCCGAGTCCGTTGCCGCCACGAATACCAACGCTACCGGATTCGAGAATGGAGCCGCGCCGACCAGTCGTTCCTATACGTTTAACGTAACCGTGGGATTCTAATGGAATACATGATAATTTGAATTACGATAAAAATGATGAAGATGAAAACAAGAAATATACTTTTTACCGGACTGGTATCGGTGGCTGCTCTTCTTTCTTCCTGTAATGACTTTCAGGAGATCAATGAGGACCCGAATCTTGTGGGAGAGGATAAGGTGAAACCCCAATGGTTCCTGAATGCCTCTATCATGGGAGACCAGATGAACCCAGAGATAGCCGAGCGTATCTTTATCTTGTACTGGGACCGTGCTTCCCGTTTCAATAGGGGAAGTGGTTTTACGATCGGTACGGATAACAATGATTATAGTACTACCTACTTGAGTAACGATTACGCCGTGGGTTGGCTGAACCAAGTGACCAAAGCGATCCAGTTAGGAGAGCAGATGGTTGCCAATGGCGAGGCGGATACTTATCCTTATTATAAGAACGTGATCCAGATGTCCCGCATCTGGCGTGCTTACTTGAACTCGGAAGTAGCTGACGGTTTCGGGCCGATCCCAGCGTTAGCCGCTTTCTCCGGTGTACCGGCTGAGTACGATAGTGTAGAGGCTATCTATCAATTTATATTGAAAGAATTACGGGAAGCTGAGTCTGCGTTAGACCCCTCCTTGGATATGTCCGCTATGGCTAACGAGGATGCTTTCTATGCGGGAAATGTTGCGAAATGGAAGAAGTACGCCAACTCCTTGCGTATGCGTTTGGCGATGCGTATCTCAGCTGTCGATCCTGCCTTAGCGAAAGCGGAATTTGAGGATGCCGCCTCTAAGACATTTATTTCCGAGCCAACCGATATCGCTTCCGTGCAGGAGAAAGAGGGTTGGGATGAGCTGACGAGCGTGATGTCTCGTCCTTGGAATGGGCAGGCGATGTCCGTGACGTTTAAGAACTTGGTAGTTGGTTTGGGTGGACAGGAATTTCCGTTGCCGGACTCCTTAAAAAGCCATTTGAAGAATCCATACGATTATCAAGGTTTATATTTGAACCAGCACTTCCCGCTGACGACGAATGATCCGTGCGCCGGTTTCTATTTCGACGGTATACCTCAATATGTAGATCCCCGTGCCCCGAAGTTGTTTAGTGTAGTGGGCTGGGATGATGGTGTGGTTTATTCCGATTATATCGGTGCGGCCAGCGAGGTGAAGCCGGTTCACTTGAAGAATCCGGCGGATAATACCCAGAATATGTTGACGATCGATCCGAAATATACGTGGGGCACTTGGGTCGCCGGAGAATGGGACGTGAAAGCCGGTCTGGTAAGTGAGCTGACAGGTAAGAATTATAATTATCCCTCTATATCGAAACAATATCGAATGAGCACCAATAAGCGTGTTTTCTTCGGCCCGTGGGAAAGTTACTTCTTATTGGCGGAGGCTGCGGTGAAAGGCTGGAAAGTTCCGGGAACGGCTAAATCCAATTATGAGTCTGGTGTTACGGCTAGTTTTGAGTATCATGGCTTATTGAGCCAAGTCGGTGATTACCTATCGTCTCAGAAATACAACCGTGTAGGTACTTCCGTCGCTTTCGACCATACGACAGAGGCGAAATCGTATACGATCCGTTATACGGACCCATATACGAAGGAGGTAAAAAGCCGTACGTATGAATATCCCCATAACTCGATCTACCGGAATGGCGCTTATAATAATGATGCTCTGACGAAGATTATCACCCAGAAATATATAGCGCAAGTTCCTTGGTTGCCGGAAGAGGCTTGGAGCGATCATCGTCGTTTAGGTCTTCCTTTCTTCGAGAACCAAGCGGTAGAGAAGGATTACAACCCATTGAATCAAGTTCCTTTGACGGTCGCTACCTCTAAGGAATGCCGTTGGGATTTCTACCCGAAACGTTATCGTTATCCGGCGAATATCCAAACGAATAATCAAGTGGGTTATGCGCAAGCTCTCCAGCTTTTGGGCGGCCCGGACTTGACGACTACTCCACTTTGGTGGAACGCTAAATAGCGAACCTGCTTGGTCTGTTTTATATATACTTTTTCGGTGTCACGCATTTATTTGTGTGGCACCGTTTTTTTGAGATTTACTCAATCGTGCTTAGCCATTTCTCCAGTTCGTCAGTCCATTGACGTTTGTATACGAAGTTGTCCCGGAACCCAAAACTATGGCCGCCTTTTGGGTAAATATGTAAGGAGGCGGACACCTTGTTTTTTAGCAAAGCGAGATAATAAAGCACGCTATTCTCCGGGCTAACCGCCTCGTCATCCGAAGCCAACGCTATAAAGGCGGGAGGTGTCAGTGCGTTTACGTGCAATTCCAGAGAGAAAGCTTCCTCTTCCTCATGCGTGGGATTCGCTCCTAATAGCCGTTCCCTCGATTTAAGGTGCGTTAAATGAGGTAGCATACTGATAACCGGATAAAGGAGTATTTGGAAATCTGGACGTGCGTCGTCTACCCCGAATATTGCGGCATGCCCGGCGATATAACCGCCAATGGAGGCACCCATGACACCGACCTTCGTAATCTTCCACTCTTCCGAGTAATTATGGAGGATGCGGAGACCTTGGCGAACATCGTCCAGAGGAACTTCCCTATGTCCGTTCGGCATCCGGTATTTCAATACGGCATAAGTAATACCTTGCGCGTTAAACCATGCGGCCATATCACGCCCCTCATGTCCGATCGAAATCTTGGAAAGTCCGCCACCCGGACACATCAAGATCGCCTTGCCATTCGGCTTCGTCGCCGGATAAACCAATAGGGAAGGGTTCGATATATTGGATATGGCATTCGGGGCATCTTCCAATTCTACGCCGGCCAATCCATTACTAGTGGGCGCTCCATCCGGCCAAAGTAGGATAATCCTATTTTTCTGTTGTATTGTTTCCATTTTCTATATTCTGAATTGTGTTTATAGTATAAAACAACGTTGGCCTTTGATTAGTTTAGCATTCAAGATCTTTTCGAATCATCATCGTATATAAAAAAGTCCGGAAAAGACGAGGAAAATCACCCTCCATCCTTTTCGGACTTTTATCCTATTACATTGAAAGATAAATTATTGCATACCTTCCGTAGTCATTTCCTTATTGATCTTTTTAACTAATCCCTGAAGAACGGCACCCGGGCCTAACTCGATGAAATGAGTGGCACCGTCGGCGATCATGTTCTGTACGCTTTGGGTCCAACGTACCGGGGCGGTTAACTGTGCGATCAAGTTAGTCTTAATTGTTTCCGGGCAAGTCTCGGCTTTCGTGCTTACGTTCTGGTAAACCGGGCAAGAAGGTTTATTGATCGTCGTAGCCTCGATAGCGGCAGCCAACTCAGTACGAGCTGGTTCCATCAATGGAGAATGGAACGCTCCACCTACTTTCAACTTCAAGGCACGCTTAGCGCCTGCGGCCAATAACTTCTCGCAAGCCTGATCGATACCGGGGATAGAGCCGGAGATTACCAATTGGCCCGGGCAATTATAGTTAGCGCAAACCACTACCTCGTCCTTGATGCTCGCGCAAATTTCCTCAACCGTCGCATCCGGCAAGGCTAATACGGCGGCCATTGTAGAGGGAGTTGCCTCGCAAGCCTTTTGCATAGCCATGGCACGTTTGGAAACTAATACCAAGCCGTCCTCGAAAGACAATGCTCCGGCAGCTACCAAGGCAGAGAATTCTCCTAATGAGTGACCTGCGGTCATATCCGGTTGGAATTGATCACCTAATGTTTTCGCGAGAATGACAGAGTGTAAGAAGATCGCTGGTTGAGTAACTTTGGTTTGTCTCAGATCCTCGTCTGTTCCGGCAAACATTAAATCCGTGATACGGAAACCAAGGATCTCGTTAGCCTTCTCAAACATCTCTTTAGCAAGAGGATTATTATCGTAGAGGTCTTTGCCCATACCTACGAACTGTGCCCCCTGACCGGGAAATACGTACGCTTTCATCTTTCTAATTTTTTTCTAATTTCAGTTTTTTAAGACGGTGCAAAGGTAATAAATTTGGAATAATGAGGCTACTATTCATTACAAATTGTATCTTTGCCCCCATAGAAACGAGAATATTAATGACTAATATTATAATATCATGAATGAATTACTATTTTTAGGAAACTTAGGTACAGGCGAGATCGTGATCATCGCCATTGTTGTGTTATTGCTTTTCGGTGGTAAGAAAATTCCTGAGCTGATGAAAGGTATCGGTAAGGGCGTGAAGAATTTCAAGGACGGTGTAAAAGGATTGGAAGACGATATCAAATTAGACGATACGGAAAAGAAGTAAAGGAAGATGCAACAAGAAGAAATGTCATTCTGGGATCACCTAGAAGAACTTCGTTGGACTTTATTTCGTTCTATTTTAGCGCTCTTTGTTTTTGCTATAGCCGGGTTCTCGGTAATGCCGTGGCTGTTCGATAATGTCGTGATGGCCCCGTGTAGCTCCGATTTCATCGTCTATCGGGAAATGTGTAAGATTAGTTCTCATTTTTCTTTTCTCCCGGACTTTTGTAATGATACTTTCCATGTGAACATTGTCAATATCAAGCTGGCTTCCCAGTTCTTCACGCATATGACAAGTTCTTTCTGGTTGGCGTTATTATTGACTTTCCCCTATTTGATGTGGGAGATCTGGAAGTTCGTAAGTCCGGCTCTTTACGAAAATGAGAAGAAAAATGTACGTTGGGTATTCTTGTTCGGAACGATAATGTTCTTTATCGGATGCTCAGTGGGTTATTTCTTGGTGTTCCCGATGACACTACGTTTCTTGGCGACTTACGAGTTGAGTGCCGCCATTACGGAACAGGTATCCCTTGATTCTTACATGGATAACTTCTTGATGTTGATATTCGTGATGGGAATCGTATTTGAGATGCCATTGGTATCTTGGCTATTATCTCAGATAGGGCTGCTAAACCGCTCGTTCTTTCATAAATACAGACGGCATGCTGTTGTCGGCTTGTTAGTTGGTGCGGCGTTCATCACTCCAAGTAGTGATCCGTTTACGTTAAGTATCGTATTCTTACCGCTCTACGGTTTGTATGAGTTGAGTGCGTTCTTCGTGAAAAAAGCCCCAAAGGAAGAAGACGAGGAGAATGAGGAAGATAATAATGAGGAATAAATCCCGAAAGTTATAATAATGTAATATAAAAAAGACGTAACTCTGTTTAAGGGCTACGTCTTTTTTTATTATTTCAATAAAGGTAACCGGTCCAGCATATTCCTTAGCTTGATGGCTATACGAGGCATCGGCTCGGCTACCGTAAGACCTACCAGATCATACTTGGATGCTATATTGTTGATAACACGTACGACCTCGTCTATTTTCATCCCGTTAGGCTCTACGCCGACTCCCGCTATCATATCCGCCGGATCGATTACGTCCATATCGAAGTGAACGACAACTTTGGATGCGCCCGTCCCTTTTAACCACTTGAGGATGGAGGAACTATCCTTCGCCACCTCCTCTGGTGATAAACCTTTTATACCTAAGTTCTTCTGCCGTTCTTTCATGCCCTCATCCCACGAGCGTAAACCTACGATTAAGGTATTCGAGACCTTGAACTTTCCCGGTAATAATTGAAGAATCTCTTCATCACCCATCCCTAGACAGGCCGTAAGGGCCATCGCATGATATCCCTTATACTCGTCATACGGCAAGTTTATATCCGGATGTGCGTCTATCCAGACAATGGCTATATCATCCGGATATTTAGCAGCCAGATAGGTGAAGGGTACGACACTTACCGAACATTCGCCCCCTAAGGTGACAATCTTTTCTGGAGCGTTTTCGTGCAGTAATTCGAGGGCTGCTTTTGTTTGTTTCAGAATAACCTTGCGGGCGCTGATCCCTAGATCCGTTTCTCTATCGTTTATATCTAGTGAGATGGGTACTTCCACGGTTTTCTGGGGACTTGGGGGAGCGAGGATATTGAGTAATTGAGCTCCTAGGTAATACCCTCTGGAAGCGTCGTCCGCAGGAAGGTCGGGCATCCAATGATTCACGATCCCACCTTGCCATTGGGGATAGATCAAACGAAGTGTCGATGTTTTATCTTCCATGTTATCGTAGTTTTTGTACAAAGTTAAAGGATTCCACCGAATTCTCGTCTTGATGAAAAAAGATTTTCTCCTTGATGAAAATAGATTCTCATCATAATGAAAAAAGATTTTCACCCTGATGAAAATAGAAAGTTTTCCCCGTAAACTGTTTCTCTTTCGAAATAATTTATGTATGTTTGCTCAAACTCAAAACGAATTGCATAACATGAAGCACATGTCTATATTGGCGGTCTCTTTGCTGGCACTCGTGGCCTGCACGCCTGAAAAGAAACAGGAGGCGGATTACTCGCAGTATGTGAACCCCATGATCGGTACGGATTTTACCGGCAATACCTACCCGGGAGCCCAAGTTCCTTTTGGTATGGTACAATTGAGCCCGGATAACGGTTTGCCGGGTTGGGATCGCATCTCGGGGTATTTCTATCCGGATACGACGATCGCCGGCTTTAGCCATACGCACCTTTCCGGTACGGGGGCAGGCGATTTATACGATATCTCTTTTATGCCCGTGACCCGTCCTTATAAAGAGGCCCCGGCGCCGTTAGGAATCTATTCCACGTTCTCGCATAATGACGAGGCGGCTTCCGCAGGATATTACCGGGTATTGCTGAAGGATTATAACATTAACGTGGAGCTTACGGCTACCGAGCGTTGCGGTATCCAGCGGTATACCTTCCCGGAGGCCGAGGCTTCGGTATTCTTGAACTTGAAGAAGGCGATGAATTGGGACTTTACCTTGGATTCCAAGATCGAGGTGGTAGACTCTACGACGATCCGTGGATACCGCCTATCCCAAGGCTGGTCTCCCTTGCAGCATGTTTATTTCGAGACCCGTTTCTCTAAGCCTTTCGTGGCTTGTCATATGGATACGACTTCTATCGTGACCAAGGAAAAAGGTTGGATCGGTACGGCCTATGTGGCCCGTTTCGATTTCAATACGAAGAAGGATGAGGAAATCCTTGTCACGACCGGAATCTCTGGTGTCAGCATGGAGGGAGCGGGAAAGAATTTGCGTGCGGAAACCCCGAAGGATGATTTCGATTACTATCAAGCGCAGGCTAGCGCGAATTGGAACCGACAGCTTTCCAAGATTGAGGTGAAGAGCCGGAATACGGACGATATGGTGAAATTCTATACGGCCTTGTATCATTCCATGATCGCCCCGACGATCTATAGCGACGTGGATGGTTCTTATTACGGTCCGGATCAGCAAATCCATAAAGCGGACGGATGGACGAATTACTCTACTTTCTCTTTATGGGATACCTACCGTGCCTCCCATCCGTTGTTTACGTATACGGAGCCGGAACGGGCGAATGATATGATCAAGGGTTTCTTGAAGTTCTATGAGCAGAACGGGGCTTTGCCTTTATGGAACCTTTATGGCTGGGAAACGAATATGATGATCGGTTATCATGCGGTGCCCGTTATCGTAGACGCTTATCTGAAAGGTATCGGTGATTTCAATGCCGAGAAAGCGCTGGAGGCTTGTATAGCGACAGCCAACCGGGATGACTATCGGGGTATCGGCGATTATAAGAAGTTGGGCTACGTACCGGCTTATAGCGATCCGAAAAAATGGGAGAACTGGTCTTTATCGAAGACCTTGGAGTATGCCTACGATGATTATTGCATCGCTAAGATGGCTGAGAAGATGGGTAAGAAAGAGATCGCCGACGAATTCTTTAAACGTTCACAGAATTATCATAATGTGTACAATCCGGCAACTTCCTTTATGCAGCCTCGTGATGAGAAAGGAAACTTTGCCGCTAATTTCAGCCCCGATGATTATACGGAAGATATTTGCGAGAGCAATGGTTGGCAATATTTCTGGTCCGTGCCGCAAGATCTGGACGGTTTGATCGGATTGGTAGGAAGTAAGGAACGTTTCGCCGAGAAATTGGATAGTATGTTTACCTATGTCCCCAAATCGGATGAGGAATTGCCTATCTTTAGTACAGGTATGATTGGTCAATATGCGCATGGAAATGAGCCGAGCCATCATGTGATCTACTTATATAATAAGGTCGGCCAGCCTTGGAAGACCCAGAAATACGTGGCTCAGGTATTACATGACTTGTATCTGAATGCTCCGGACGGTATTTGCGGTAATGAGGACTGTGGGCAGATGTCCGCTTGGTTTGTGTTCAGCGCCATGGGATTCTATCCGGTTGATCCGATCAGCGGCCAATATGAGATCGGTTCCCCGTTGTTCCCGGAGGTGAAGATGCATGTAGGCAATGGCAAGATCTTTACGGTTTTGGCTCCCGAGGTCTCTGCGGAGAATATTTATATCCAATCCGTGAAGCTGAACGGACAACCTTATGATAAGAGTTATATCACCCACGAGCAAATCATGAGCGGGGCGACATTGGAGTTCGTCATGGGCAGCCAGCCGGGACCGGTATGGTATACGAACGAATGAAATAGCTCTCTATGATATAATGAAGAGAAGTGCCGTGGTCATATCGCCACGGCACTTTTTTTAATCCGGTTCATGCGAATCTTTCCCATAAGCCTTGACAATATCCTTTACGATGTACCAGAGTACGAACACGACCATTATGCTTCCGATCAATATCTTTCCCACTCTTATGATAGAATCGATGTATTCTTCCATAATGTTATTATTTAAGAGATTACCGTTCGAGGTAAATGTACGGATAAAAATCGGGAAATAAGTCTATGTCTCTAAGATAATTCAGATATTTGTTCTATTTTTGAGCATTGTATAAATGATTAAATATAATAGCATGTTAAAACAAATGATAGCCTTGACGGCTTTGATGGTGTCATCCATTGCTTTTGCGCAAGACCGGGAGTATGTAATCGTGGTACATGGTGGTGCGGGGGCGATGGCCGGATTGGAGGAAGATCCGGTTAAGTCGGCTCAATATTACGCCGCATTGGACTCCGCTTTAATGATTGGAGATAAGGTCCTTTCTGCGGGAGGCGAGGGGCCGGAAGCGGTGATGGCCGTAATCAATTACTTCGAGGGAAATCCGTTGTTTAACGCCGGAATTGGTGCTACCTGTACGGCGGAGGGAACTTTTGAGTTGGACGCTTCCATCATGGAAGGCAAGGATTTAAGCGCAGGCGCTGTAGCTGGCTTAAAACACGTGAAGCATCCGATCAATGCCGCCTATGCCGTAAAGACAAAATCTCCGCATGTCATGCTGAGCGGAGCCGGTGCTGAGGAGTTCGCCAAGGAACAAGGCTTGGAAATGGTAGAAGACAATATGTATTTCGCTACGCCCAAGACGATGGAGTGGATCGAGAAGTTAAAGCAAGAAAGTAAGAAGAACGGTACGGTAGGCTGTGTCGTTCTGGATAAGCAAGGAAACTTAACGGCCGGGACCAGTACCGGCGGTATGTTCAAGAAACGTTGGGGGCGTATCGGTGATTCGCCCGTGATCGGGGCGGGAACGTATGCGGATAATAACAGTTGCGCCGTCTCCTGTACGGGGCATGGCGAGTATTTTATCCGTCATGCGGTAGCGTTCGATGTGTGTGCCCGCTATAAATACCTTAAGGAAAGCGTAGAGAAAGCGGCGGATTATATCATCCATATGGAATTGAATACGAACGCCGGCAACGGCGGCTTGATCGCCGTGGATAAACTAGGAAATATCGCCATGCCTTATAACAGTGGCGGTATGTTCCGCGGATTCTTGTATAAGGAGAAAGGTCGTCCGGAAATTAAGAAGGGCTGCGGTATCGGAAAGAAGATCGTTGTGGTAGGGGAAAAGTAGTTTTTTGTATCTTTACGCCAAATTCAGGATAGAATGGCGAAAACAAAAACGGTATATGTCTGCTCTAACTGTGGCGCTGATTCCCCGAAATGGCTGGGTAAATGCCCGAATTGTGGGGAGTGGAACACCTATGTAGAGGAGATTGTAACAAAGGAGCCTGCCGTGAAGCGGCCGGTTCCCGGTATTATGGAGGGCAATAAGATCCGTCCGGTGTTATTGCGTGATATAACGACGGAAGAGGAGGCCCGTATCGATTTAAAAGATGATGAATTAAACAGGGTTCTCGGCGGAGGCTTGGTGAAAGGCTCTTTGGTCTTGATCGGGGGAGAGCCGGGAATCGGAAAATCCACCTTGGTCTTGCAAACAGTGTTGGGCTTGACAGGCGTGAAAACCCTATATGTCTCGGGCGAGGAGAGCAGTCGCCAGTTGAAACTCCGGGCGGACAGATTATCGCATGATAATCCGAACTGTTTCATCCTATGCGAGACACATCTGGAACAGATTTTTACGCAAGCGGCCAATATCCAGCCGGACTTGATGATCATAGATTCCATACAAACCATCTTTACGGAAATCGTGGAATCTTCCCCCGGCAGTGTTTCCCAAGTACGCGAGTGTAGCGCCGCTATCTTGAAATACGCCAAGGAAAGCGGTGTCCCGGTCTTATTGATCGGCCATATCAATAAGGAAGGCAGTATCGCCGGTCCGAAGGTATTGGAGCATATCGTGGATACGGTGTTGCAGTTTGAGGGCGATCAGCATTATATGTATCGTATCCTGCGGAGCATCAAGAACCGTTTTGGCAGTACGGCGGAACTAGGGATTTACGAGATGCGCCAGAACGGGCTTCGTGAGGTCAGCAATCCATCCGAGTTATTATTAACCCAGAATCATGAGGGACTGAGCGGTGTCGCCATCGCCGCCGCTATCGAGGGGGTACGTCCTTTCTTGATCGAGACGCAAGCCTTGGTCAGCTCGGCGGTTTACGGTACGCCGCAACGTAGCGCCACCGGATTCGATTTACGCCGAATGAATATGTTATTGGCGGTATTGGAGAAAAGGGCGGGTTTTAAGTTGATCCAGAAAGATGTTTTCCTGAATATCGCCGGAGGTTTGAAAGTGAATGATCCGGCTATCGATTTGGCGGTAATCAGCTCCATCCTTTCCTCTAGCTTGGATATCAGCATCGAGCCGGGTGTTTGTATGGCTGGCGAGGTGGGCTTGTCCGGAGAGATCCGTCCGGTCAACCGTATTGAGCAACGTATCTTGGAGGCGGAGAAGCTGGGTTTCTCCCGGATTATCATTCCGCATAATAATCTAAAAGGTTTCGATACGGCGAAGAGCAAGATTCAAATCGTACAGGTAAAGAAAGTGGAGGAAGCCTTTCGGCAACTATTCGGTTAATATATAATAAACAATGATAAAAGAATTACAACTCAGGATATTGCCGGAAGAGGCTGTTAATGAGCAATCGCTAAGGCAAGTAGTAGCCCGTGAGACGGGTGAGGCTCCGAAAAATATCCGGGCCGTACGTGTATTGAAACGTTCGATAGACGCACGCCAGCGAACGATATTTGTCAACGTGAAACTGCGTGTTTTCATGAACGAGATGCCTAGCGAGCCGGAATATCAATTGATAGAGTATAAAGATGTCTCGGCAGGGAAACCTGTGATCGTCGTAGGAGCCGGTCCGGGAGGTCTGTTCGCCGCCTTGCGCTTGATAGAGTTAGGTTTGCGCCCCATCATCGTCGAGCGAGGTAAGGACGTGCGGGAACGCAAGAAAGATATCGCCTTGATCAGTCGTGAGCATAAGGTGAACGGAGAATCAAATTATAGTTTTGGTGAGGGCGGTGCCGGCGCTTATTCTGATGGAAAGCTGTATACCCGTAGCAAGAAAAGAGGCTCGGTAGATAAGATACTGAATATCTTTTGCCAGTTTGGGGCAAGTCCCTCTATCTTGGCGGATGCCCATCCGCATATCGGAACCGATAAGCTCCCCCGTGTGATCGAGAATATCCGGGAGCAAATCAAGCGATGCGGAGGTGAGGTACATTTCGAGACCCGTATGGATGCTTTTATCATGAAAGAGAACGAGGTGATCGGCATCGAGACGAATACGGGAAAGAGCTTTTACGGGCCTGTTATCTTAGCTACCGGCCATTCCGCCCGTGATGTCTATAACTATTTATACGAACGCCAGATCCAGATCGAGGCGAAAGGGATCGCAGTCGGTGTTCGTCTGGAACATCCTCAGGAATTGATCGACCAAATCCAGTATCATCGGAAAGAAGGTCGTGGGAAATATCTTCCTGCGGCAGAGTATAGTTTTGTGACGCAAGCGAATAACCGGGGCGTCTATTCCTTCTGTATGTGTCCGGGAGGTTTCGTAGTTCCTGCGGCGAGCGGACCTAAGCAGGTCGTGGTAAATGGAATGTCGCCTTCTAACCGGGGTTCCCGCTGGTCTAACTCAGGGATGGTGGTAGAGATCCGTCCGGAAGATTATTCCGAACTGGTAGGGCAGGAGGAGCTTTATCTTCGGAATGGCGAGAAGGTGGATGCGGACTCCCCATTAGCGTTGATGGCCTTTCAGGAACGTCTGGAAGAGGTCTGTTGGTTGAATGGAGGCATGAAGCAAACGGCTCCCGCCCAGCGCATGGATGATTTCATGCGGAAGAAGAACTCTTTCGATTTACCGGTTTCCTCGTATACGCCGGGTCTGCTGGCCTCTCCGTTGCATTTTTGGATGCCGGAATTCGTGACCAGTCGCCTGCGGGAAGGTTTCCGTTATTTCGGTAAGGTCTCTAGAGGCTTCTTGACCAACGAGGCAACCATGATCGGCGTAGAGACCCGTACATCCGCTCCGGTTCGTATCGTCCGTGATCGGGATACCTATCAACACGTCACGGTAAAAGGTCTTTTCCCTTGCGGTGAGGGAGCGGGGTATGCGGGAGGAATCGTATCCGCTGCCATCGACGGGGAACGTTGTGCGGAAGGAGTGTATAATTTAGAATCCAATAAATAAGAAAAATGAAAAGTGGTATGAAAATAGGAATATCCCTTTGTCTGGGAGTTCTTATGTGTTTGAATGCGGGTTGTACGGGAAAGAAGTCTGCTGCGGAAGAGCCGGAATTAACGTACAGTGTAAGTATTCGATAAACTCCCTCGTATATTGGGTAACGTATGTTCATAATGTCGTTTATTCATTTTATCGTTCTATGATTTATTGTTACATCAATTCAACCCAAAGATGTGCGGGTTCTATAG